>CAMOZS010000177.1 GCA_946631075.1 uncultured Bacillota bacterium
CGCTGTATGCCAAAGTGACCTGCACATTCTTCCTGGGCTGGACTTCATCTCCATCGCAGGTGAATGTCAGATCCGCGCCTTTGACCGCTTCCGCGTCCTCGCCATAGACCGCGCTGACGCCAGCCTTTGCGGCATCATCGCTGACCGGGCTGACTGACAGCTTGGTCCCCTCGGGCAGGGCGCCTTCAGGAGCGTGGATCTTCACGCTGACATCGCCGGCGGCATCCGAAAAGTCCTGAGCTGGATATTCGACCTCTTCATCACCGGAGTCCTTGTTTTCATCCTTCGGCTGCTCTTTGGTCTCTTCCTTAGGCTCGGCCTCCTGCTTGTCAGTGGAGTCTTCCTCAGGCTCGGCCTTGGTTTCCTCCTGGGGCTCAGCCTTAGTCTCTTCCTTGGTCTCCTCCTTAGGCTCGGCCTTGGTCTCCTCCTTGGCCTTGTCCTCCGCTTCGGCCTTCTCTTCGTTTGCTGAGCCGACCTTGTCGATCTGCTTTTCCTGCACTGCCCTGTCGCCTGTATCCGGCGTCGCAGCCCACGAAATACTCGGCACCAAGGTAGGAACCATGGCGATCGTGAGCAGGATCGCGATCACTTTCTTTCCCATTGTGTGTCTTTTGTTCATCATATCCGTTTCCTCTATTCTCAATATCTCCGTATTCGATTTCGTATGTCAGACTAATCCCAATACTCCTTTTTATACAATGTAATCCTACCCCAAAAAAAGACCGGTTTCAATCCTTTGGCGTCAAGGACACATTTCTGGCACAAAGTTCACTATGTTTGTACAATATCAGGCAAAAATATAACTGCGCGGTTCCATCCGCGCAGTTTCTAACAAGTTCTTTATACTTTTCTCTCTGTAGAATTATTCGGCCGGAGCCGGATCCCGCTCTACACTCATGCTCAGATCGACATAGAAAACCTGGCCCTGATGGTAGAATTTGACTTCCCCGTTATATTTGGAAACGGTCCGTTCGATGGACTTCAGTCCGATCCCCCGCTCTCCCCGCTTGCGCTTGGTGCTCAGGTAACGGCCGCCCAGGCGTCGGACATTGCCGTCGAAGGAATTGGTAACGACGATGAACAGTGTATCCTCGTTCACTACATCCATTTTCAGCTGGATGGTCCGGTCGCCGGGCGGAACGGTGTCGCAGCCCTGCTGGGCGTTTTCCAGCAGATTGGACAGGATCGAGATCAGATCAAAAGTCTGGTCCTGCGACAGCTCACAGATATTGATCAGAAACTCTGTCTTAGTCTGTCTGGAAGCGGCCCGGTCCGCGTAGTGGTTCAGGATGGCGTTGACCATATCGCTCTCACAGTAGTGTATCAGGGTATTAGTCGGGATGCTGTTCTCATACTGGCTCAGGTATTCCCGTATCCCCTTGATATCATTCTCTTCCGCCAGCCTTTGCAGAAGGCCCAGGGCATGCCTGAAATCGTGGCGAAGGATCCGCATCCGTTCCGTCTGATCCTCCAGCTGCATATACTGCTCCCGCTGCATGCGGTAGACCGTTTCCTGCTCCTGCAGTTCCTGCTTCTGGATGAGAGAAGCGCTGGTCACGAAGAAAAAGGCGCATGAAAGCAGATAGAGCAGGGACACCAGCAGGCCGACATACAGAAAGATCCCGCGAAACTGCGGCATCTCGCTGACCTGGTTCAGCTTAGGCGCCATGATGCTGAGGATCCCGAAAATGATGATGGAGCTGGTCCCGGTCAGAAGCCAGACAGCGGCGCCCAGCATATGGTCCACCAGATATGTGCCCCACCGTTTCAGGAATACGGCCGCGGGGACCGACAGCAGGACGATCATTACCAGCTGGCAGATATAGGGGAAATGATCGGAATAATACGGGCTTCCGCTCAAACGGACCGCCGCGCTGATCAGGTAGGCTCCGTAGGAAATGATCGCGTAAAAACCGCAGATCATCAGAAAGATACCTGTAGACTGATAGACCTGGGCCCGTATGCTGGTCGCGTAATAGACAAAAAAGAGGCCCAGAAACGGCAGCAGCACCACTGTTGCGTCAAGATAAGGTATTCTCGTCGTCAGCACCGACGTACCGATCACCGCGACCAGAAGCAGGGCGATGCAGTGGAGGGCGATGATCCATGGTGACCGCCGAAGCTGATGGACCATGGGAATATAGCACAGTATCGCCGCGGGGATCGCCGCGTAGATGGTCGCGTCCGTCGTCAGCCAGCGGATAAGGTCTGCAATATCCATCACATGCCTCCTCCCCGCAGTTTATCGAAATTATAGTCATGCCACTGCCGGACGATGGCGGTGTAGCCCCGCACGCGGGCAGGGAACCGGGTCCCGTTGGTCATGATCGCCATCTTGTTCTCGAACTTCCGGATATGATCCATGTTGACCAGGACTCCCTTGTTGATCAGGAGAAATTCCTTGGAGCTCTCCAGTTTCTTGGAGATCTCGGAAAAGGTCATCCTGATCCGTTTCACTTCACCGTGAATATCGTTGATCAGCAGATAGTGGCCGTCCGCCTCGACGGACAGGATGTCGCTGACCGCCAGGACGATCGCCTGCTTGCCGCTGCTCAGAGTAATGCTCCGCGGAATGGTAATGACCGCCATCAGATCGTCCAGAACCTGGGGGAGCATGGTCCCGAGCTCCCCCTTGATCACATAGGAAAAGGCATGGACCTGGAAGGCGTCTGCCATGTGGTCGGTGCTGTCGGTCAGGAAGACGACATTGGTCCTCCGGTCGTTCTTCCTCAGGGCCTTGATCGCGTCTACGCCGGTCAGAGGCTGGTCATCAAAATAGATGTCCATGACCACCAGATCATAGATCTCCTCTTCCAGGCTGTCGATGAAGCCCTGGGCGGTGTCAAAGACAGCAAGCTCCAGAGGGATATCCCTCTGCTGCATATATGCCCTCAGCAGTTCCTCAACGCTTGTCAGTATTTGGCGGTTGTCGTCCGCGATCGCGACCTTCATGACTCTTCTCTCCTGTATCTTCTGACGCTTACTCTGCTAACATCATATCATAGTTGTCCGGCAGTTCCAAAAAAATTGCAGTTTTTTTGTGTCCGTTTTAGTCAGACGCAGTCGGAAGATAAGGCGCAAGGGCGCTGGCCACGTTAGGCAGCGGAATGGTCTGCAGCCAGACCTTGCCGGGTCCCCGTACGACGGTATTGAAGAGGCCTTCGCCGCCCAGCATGATGTTCTTCATTCCCTTGACCTTCTCGATATCGAAGGTGACCCCGCTCCCGAGAATGGCAAGATGGGGACCGTCGACGATCTTCTCCTCGCCCGCTGCCAGTTCATAGCAGGCAAGGCCGCCGTGGATCTCCAGGAAAACGGTTCCCGGGCCGGTGAATCTCTGCATGATGAAGCCCATTCCGCCGAAGATGCCGCTTCCGATCTTCTTGCGGAATTCAATGGCGACGTCAACTGTTTCCTCACAGGCAAGAAAGGCGCTCTTCTGGGCGATGATCTTCTGGCCGGCGGCAAGCTGGACCGGAATGATCCTTCCCGGGAAGGATGAGGAAAAGGCGATCTCCCCCTGAGCCGCGTCGCATCTGTAGTGGTTGAAGAAGATCTTCTCTCCGGCCACTGCTCTGC
>CAMOZS010000178.1 GCA_946631075.1 uncultured Bacillota bacterium
TGGTCAGCCAGTACGGAGCTGAGATCCGCCTGGTCCACGACGATAACGACATCGGGGAAGCCATCGAGAACTGCATCAAGATGGCCAAGCTGATGCGGTCCGATGATCCCAACGTTTTCTTCCCCGACCAGTTCAGCAACCGGGACAATCTGCGGGCCCATGAAGAGAACACCGCCCTTGAGATCCTGGAGCAGATCCGGGGACCCATCGACGGCTTCTGCTCGGGTGTAGGTACCGGGGGCACCATCACCGGCATCGGCAAGATCCTGCGGGAGCACAATCCCAACATCCGGATCTGGGCCTGCGAGCCGGAGAACGCGGCCATCCTTTCCGGCGGCAACATCGGGACCCACCTGCAGATGGGTATCGGCGACGGAGTCATCCCGCCCATCCTGGACCAGAGGATCTATCAGGATGTCTGCCTGGTCAGCGATGAGGAGGCCATGGAGACCACCAAACGCCTTGCCAGAGAAGAGGGGATCCTCTGCGGGATCTCCAGCGGCACCAACGTCTGTGTCGCTATGAAAATGGCTAAGGAGCTGGGGGCCGGCCGCAGGGTCGTCACCATCCTGCCGGATACCGGAGAGCGTTACTTCAGCACCCCTCTCTTCAATCACTCGGTGGAGCAGGGATAAATACCCGCCGGAGCATGGGAGCACATGACCGGGCCAGCCGGTTATTACCCGCAGACAGCCAATGATTACAAAGGCATATCCGAAATCGGGTATGCCTTTGTATTTGTTTTGTATCTATGATATGATGGTGGTGTAAGGAGCATTGGTTATGGATCGCAATGATACAGTTGGCGCCAGAGAATACGCAACGGATCTGGCCCATGACGTCAGTGATGTCGATGCCCAGTGGTGGAAGTTTTTCTCCGGGTACCGGCTGAAGCAGTGGCGGACTGAACTGAAGAAGTGTATGAAAGAAAAGGACGTATCGGTCCGGGAGCTCTGTGAGAAAACAGGGCTTACCTATTCAGACGATACGGCTTTTTTCGCGCGTCTTCCCAAGCGCAGGGAGTCCTACATCGGCATCGGCATGGCCCTGGGCAAGCCTTTGGAAACGATCAACCGCTGGATCGGCAAGTACGGCAGGAAGAGGAAGCTGTATGTGAAGGACGTGGCGGAAGACCTGGTCTGGATCTACCTGATCGGGGCCAACGCGGCGGATCCTCAGCATTCCCGGGATTATTTCCGGATGCATGAGGAATGCGCGGACGCGGTCTACCGGACCTACTGCTCTCTCTGGCAGGACTACATCGAGCATGATGAAGGGACCGCCCAGCTTTTGCGGGAGGCAAGAGAGGTCTCCTTCGACGATGAGTACAAGGGGCTTACGGAGTTTGTCGCGGGTCACATGGATGCCTTCAAGACCGCCTACGCCCGGCCCCGGCGGATGCTGGATGACTACGCCCGGCAGCTTCTGGAATATGCCGGAGGAGAGACCGGCAGCAGCGCCCCGTCCCTGTCTATTCTTCGGGGATATCTGGATGATTCCATGATCAATTATCTTTCGGGAGACCCGGAAACGATCCACGCCCTGGAGCGCAGGTCGGACCGGCATTCTCTCAGCTTCAAATATGTGCCCAAAGGCAGGAAGGCCCACATCTCACTGGCCCTGGCCCTTGGTATGACTACGGAGATCGACCGCTACCTGGAACTGATGGGATTCGTCCCCCTGGACGCGGTCCAGCAGGAGGAGGGGATCCTTCTCAGCGCCCTGGAGAAATGGGAGCATGATCACCCCCAGCAGCGCCGCCTCAAACAGATGGTGATGGAAGGAGACTCTTCCGTCCAACTGTCGGAGGAGGAGATCCGTCAGGCCAGGAGAGAGATGCTCCTGCTCCGCCAGGATGTGGCGTCCGAGTTTGCCGCGGCCAGAAAGCCCTGTCCCTACCTGAAGTAGGCCTGCATCCGAAACAGACCTGTATTTGGAATATATGAAGGAAGACTGTATCTATAAAAAGTACGAGCCTATTTTTGGTTCATGGTATATCACGGAAAAGATCGGGGAAGGCGCCATCGCAAAGGTCTACGCTATGGAGCGGAGAGAGCTTGGCGTCACCTATCGTTCTGCCCTGAAAGCCCTGACCATCCCGCCGGGTCAGGACGAGATCAAGAGCGCCATGGCTGACGGGATGACCGGCGCGGACCTGACCCACTACTACGAGACCATAGTCCAGAACGTGGTCAATGAATTCGATCTCATGTCCCGGCTCAAGGGACACAGCCACATCGTCAGCTACGAAGACCACGTCATCATCGAGCACGAGGACGATATCGGCTGGGATATCCTCATGCGGATCGAGCTCCTTACCCCTCTGATCGAGCATTCACTGGAGCATCACCTGACGGAAGAGGACGTGCTCCAGCTTGGCATAGACCTGTGCAAAGCCCTGGAATACTGCCGGCAGTTCGATATCATCCACCGGGATGTCAAACCGGAGAACATCTTCGTTGCCCCGGGCGGAGCATACAAGCTGGGCGACTTTGGGATCGCCAGGATCGTTGAGGAGACCCGGATCGGTCTGTCCCGCAAGGGGACCTATACCTACATGGCGCCGGAGGTCTACAAGGGCTCGGCCTACGGGCCGACGGCGGACATCTATTCCCTTGGCCTGGTCATGTACAAGTATCTCAACGACGGCCGCAGCCCCTTCATGCCCCGCTATCCGGAGCAGCTGGGAGTGGATGATTACGACAGGGCCTTCACCACCCGGATCAGCGGAGCACAGATCTCCGAGCCGGCCTACGGGTCCAGGAAGCTGAAAAAGCTGATCCTCAAGGCCTGCGCCTACGATCCCAAAGAACGTTTCCACAGCGCGGCCGAGTTCCGGGAGGAACTGGAAGAGCTGCAGCGCCGCGGCCATGCAAAGGCTGGCGATGGCGGGGAGCAGGGAGCACCGAAGGGAGCATCTGCTGGTGCTGCCGGGTCCGGGGGATTGGCTGCTGCCGGCCGGATGTCCGCAGGCGGACCTGCCGACGGGCCCGCCCAGCCTTTGGACGATCCCGCTGAGGGCCGGTTCATGCATAAGATACCTGATCCCGGGGCCAGAAGGAAGAAGGCCGGGAGGATCGCCCTTGCCGTGGCCCTGGTACTCTTTCTTGCCGCCGGTGTAGTGGACGCCATCATCCCCGACAAGATCACGGCCATCGAAGGAGTGGAAGCAACGGAACAGATCTACATCGGAGAGGAGCTGGCGCCGGACTACAGGATCGAGCCGGACTGGTTCGAGGATGAGCCGATCAGCTTCCGCACAGAAAACGAGAAGGTGGCTTCGGTGGACAAGAAGGGCCGGATCACTGCCAACAAGGTCGGCGAGACGGTGCTTGAGCTGTCGGCCAGAGACTATGTTCAGGATGTGGTGATCGACGTGGTGCCCAAGGTGAAGAAGATCTCCGGGGTGGATAAGTCCATGCGCCTTGAGGAAGGGACCAGCGAGGAGCTTGAGCCCAGACTTTCGCCGGAGAAATTCGCGGATGAACCGATCACATATAAGAGCAGCGATAAGTCAGTGGTGACCGTCAGTAAGAAAGGCAAGCT
>CAMOZS010000179.1 GCA_946631075.1 uncultured Bacillota bacterium
AGCTGCCGCATCAAGCGGCAGCTTCGTTTATACTACAGACTCCCAAATGTTAACAATTTTGTACACTTTTTAGATATCGCCTAAGGTTTGTACAAAATTTCGCGGAACTTTTGTACAGTTTGGCAGATTTGAGGGAATAATGTACAAAAATCTGACGTCCGGCCCTCTGGGGCACAGCCTTCATACAGTCAATAGTTTACCATAACGTGCTCATAATGTATTATTTGTTGACGCTCACAAATGTCCATGCCTGCGCCTTGTACATAGGGCCCCTGAATTCCGTTTTTTGTACAAAATTCCTGAAATTTTTTGTACATGACTGCCTGGAAATCCAGCTTTTGTACAAAATCGTGAGAATGGGCGAAACCAAGACCGGCCGAAACCGGGCCTGCCCAAACCGAATGCGGCAGGCAGCAAATGTCGCCGCCTTTTCCGGTCACCCTATTTCTTCAGCTTGATGGAATCGCTTCCCAGCAGATCGTGGGAGTCCTTATCGTAGATCTCGAACTTGAGCTTGCCAGGCTTTGCGAAAAGGGGCATGGAGTACTGGAACCGGGAGGTGAAGTGAGAACCGGCGTGGAATGTTGAGTCCACATCCTTGGTCTCGGTGGTGCCGTCCGGCCAGGAGACCTCATAGTAGAGACGGATGGATTCACCCGGCGCGCCTCCGGTCAGTGTCGTATGGAAGTAGACCGTATCGTTGCGGTTGACATTATCCATGTCCGTGGAAAAATCATTTTCCAGATTATTGGCGACGATGGTGACATGCCAGGCGTAATAACGGTTGTAGATGGCCTGAACTCCGTCGTAGTGCTCGTCCACCAGCTCGTTCAGATAGGTCTCGAAATAGTCCCCGCCGTCTTCCTGGTGGGCCTGAACATAACCGAACTTGGCGTCCAGGATCTTCTGCTGGACGCTTTCGTCATCCTTCAGATCCGCAGCCTTGTTGTAGTAGTTCATGGCCTTGCGGTACTTGCCTTTTTTGCAGAGCATGTCGCCGGCGGAAATATAGGTCCTGCGCTGAGCGCTGGGCACGGGAGCTGTCGCAACGGGCAGGTTCTCCGTCAGGCTGATCCGGACAGAGTCCCGCTTGGCTGCATCCTGTTCCTGCATCTCCGGCAGGAGAACGAAGTAGAGAAAGGCGCCCGTAGCAAGCAGCAGGAGGGCAGCGACGATGACCACGCCGACGACCAGACGGGAATTGGTCCGTACAGGCTCTTCGTATTCCTGCCTGGGAGGAGCTGCCGGCGTATCCTCGCCGGGCTGCTGGGGGATGGTCATGGTGATGGTGTTATCCGTATCGCTGACCGGCTCCTGGCCTTCGCCGCCGGAGCCCATCTCAGATGAGGGCTTGTGGAGAATGAAGAGCTTTCGCAGCAGGTCCCGCTCCAGGCCGCAGTTGGCGCAGGTCTCGCCTTTGTTGATCTGGCCGCAGCTGCAGGTCCAGTGGTCGCCGAATTCCTCGAACCAGTACTTCGGTTTCACCGGATGAGCGGTGAAGCGCATCATAAGTTCCCCGTAGGATTCATCCTCGGGTTTGACCGGACGCGGCTGGTGCTGCGTCTGCTTCGAATCTTCTGGCTGTTCCGGTGTGACCGGCTTCTTGTTCTCTTCGTCTTTCACGTAAAATAGTATACATGAAAAAGCTGGAATATACAACGTAAGAAGTGCTCGTTAAAATTGTATCAAAATCCGTACAAAATGTATATTGTATTTAATTCCGTACAATCTTGACTATATCGTGGGCTTCCTGTAGAGTGTTAAAAAGTACGAAGGCTATTTATAGCTTTAAACCAGAAAAGAGGAGAGTAGTTATGAGACAAAAGAGAATGTTGACAATGGACGGCAATACCGCTGCAGCGCATGTGTCCTATGCCTTTACCGATGTGGCGGCCATCTATCCGATCACCCCGTCATCCACCATGGCGGAGGTCGTCGATGACTGGTCGGCTTACGGGAAGAAGAACATCTTCGGACAGCCGGTCAAGATCGCTGAGATGCAGTCGGAGGCGGGAGCCGCCGGCGCGGTCCATGGAGCGCTCTCTGCGGGAGCTCTTTCTACTACATATACCGCATCGCAGGGCCTGCTCCTGATGATCCCCAACATGTATAAGATCGCGGGCGAGCTTTTGCCGGGCGTCTTCCATGTAGCAGCCCGGTCCCTCTCAACCCACGCCCTTTGTATCTTCGGAGATCATTCCGATGTTATGGCCTGCCGGCAGACCGGCTTCGCCATGCTCTGCTCCAATTCGGTGCAGGAGGTCATGGACCTGGGCGGCATCGCCCACCTGTCCGCCATCAAGGGAAGAGTTCCTTTCCTGCATTTCTTCGATGGCTTCCGGACATCCCACGAGATCCAGAAGATCGAAGTCTTCAGCCACGATGACTTCCGCAAGCTGGTGGACTGGAAGGCTGTGCAGGAGTTCAGGGACAGAGCGCTGAATCCGGAGCACCCGGTGATCCGCGGAACGGCCCAGAACCCGGACATCTTCTTCCAGGGAAGAGAGGCGTCCAACACCTATTACGACCAGATCCCGGAGATCGTCGCGGACTACATGGAAAAGGTCAGCGAGATGACCGGCAGATCCTATAAGCCCTTTGACTACGTCGGTGCTCCCGATGCGGAGAACATCATCGTGGCCATGGGTTCCGTCTGCGAGACCATCGAAGAGACCATGAACAAGATGGTGGAGGAAGGGCACCGGGTCGGCCTGATCAAGGTCCGCCTCTACCGGCCTTTTGTCAAGGAATACTTCATGGACGTGCTCCCCAAGACTGTTGAGCGGATCGCGGTCCTCGACAGGACCAAGGAGCCGGGATCCCTGGGTGAGCCCCTCTACCAGGATGTGCGGACAGCCCTCTACCGGGAGCGGAATGCTCCGGAGGTCTACGGGGGACGCTACGGCATCGGTTCCAAGGATACCACCCCGGGCATGATCCATTCCATCTACGACAATCTCTATCACAAGAACCCGAAGAACCACTTCACCGTGGGTATCGAGGACGATGTGACCGGCCTGTCCCTGCCCTATACCGAGGGTATCGCAAGAGAGCCGGCGGGCACCATCAAGTGCAAATTCTGGGGCCTGGGCTCTGACGGAACGGTCGGCGCTAACAAAACAGCGATCAAGATCATCGGTGATAAGACGGACCTGTATGCTCAGGGCTACTTCGATTATGACTCCAAGAAGTCCGGCGGCCTGACCGTATCCCACCTGAGATTCGGCGAGCATCCCATCCAGTCCACCTACCTGATCAACCAGGCGGACTTCGTGGCCTGCCATAACCAGGCCTACGTCCGGCAGTACGACATGCTGAAGGAGCTGAAGAAGGGCGGGACATTCCTGCTGAACACCCTCTGGTCGGATGAAGATATCGATAAGATCCTCCCGGCCAAGATGAAGAGGGATCTGGCAAGGAAGGAGATCAATTTCTACGCCATCAACGCCTGGGAGATCGCGGAGCGGATCGGCCTGGGCTCCAGGATCAACATGGTCATGCAGGCGGCTTTCTTCCAGCTGACCGGCGTCATCCCCATC
>CAMOZS010000180.1 GCA_946631075.1 uncultured Bacillota bacterium
CGGTAGATCCGCGTCACCCGGCTCAGGGCCAGCACCGCTTCAGAGACGACCGGACGGTCCCCATCCTCCCCCGGCAGGGCCTGAAGGGCGTACTCCGCCGCTCCGATACGGTCTCCCGCGCTCAGGGCGTTCTCCGACTGCATGGCAAGGGTCCTGGACTGTTCGATCAGGGCCGTCTCGTAATTGTTCCGGATCTGATGGTTGCTCCAGATCAGGTAGGTCAGGGCCAGGGCTACCGCAAAGGCTGCCGCTGCCAGGGTCAGGACCATCCTTTTTCTCCGGTAATGCTTCTGCCGCTGAACCAGGTCATCGTACTTGCAGCCCAGAAGGGCTGCCGCAAGACGAGGCAGCTCGGTCCGGTTGGCCTGGCGGATGGGTCCCCGGTAATCACAGGACAGGGGCTCCGCCGGCTCTCTTATCACGCTGCCGTCCTCCAGGGCCACTTCCCGGAAGAGCAGGTTCTCCGGGAGCACGTCGGCAGGCTCTCCCTCCGTCACGACGGTCAGGATCCTTTCCTTGCTGTGGAACTGGAGGAAATATTCGATCTCTCTGATGATCCAGCGGGATCCTTTGGCCTTGGGGGAGCATATGACGATCAGATACTCGGTGTGCTCCAGAGCGTTCCGGATATCCTGATCCAGATCCGCGGTGACCTCCAGCTCTCCCCTGTCCAGGAATATCCGGCCGATTCTGTCCTTCCCGTTGGCTTCTTTGACGCCTCTGGGCAGGCGAAAATGCTCCAGCCTTTGCTGCAGCATCCTGGCAACCCTGACATCTACAGGATTGTGATTATATGAAATAAAAGCATCGTAACGGTATATCTCGCTCATCCCTTTGCAGCCACCCTGCTGTCCTTATCCTGTTCGTCTCCTGTAAGCACATCGTAGGGAACCAGGTCATGATGCATCCTGGCCAGATTGTTCCTGCTGGCCGGATCGGTGCTCCCGCTGAAGACATATCCCTCGGATCTCATGTAGGCGTTCCATCTCCGGTGCTCCAGCATCTCCATGGTCCTCTCTTCCTGTTCCGTCAGATCCTCCTTCTTCTTATCCGCTCCGGTCATGCCGCAGTGGATCCTGACCCTGGCGTGGAGGGCCGTCGCCACTGAGGACCGGTAGTTGTATTCATATTTCCAGAACTTCTCTTCCTCTTCCTTCTTGTCGTTGCCGTAGCGGAGGTGCCGCTCAAGGGCGTCCTTCTCCAGCTCCGAATCCATGATGGCCTTCTCCGAGTAGACATCGTCCATCCCTCCGATGAACTCGATGTCATAGGGCTGTCCGCTGAAGTTGCGGATGCCCGCGAGGGCCCGGTTGACGTGACTGCTCTGGACCACGGTAACGATCCTGGGATGAAGGCCCATCCGCTCGTACATGACCCTCAGCTCGGTCGCCGCTCTCATGTTGGCTTCATCGCTTCCGAGGGCGACAAAGACAAAGGTCGCCCCATCTTCTTCTTTGGGTACCGATTCGAGGAAGGAAGCCGTCCCGATATCGGTCATGGGATGGATCCGGATCAGATAGCCCGCTTCCTGGGGCTCAAAAAATCCATTGTGTTCGGGGCTGATCAGCTCAGGACAGAAGGCGCGAAAGCGGTCAAGGACGTCCCGCTTCAGATCGTAGGCGTCGATGGTGATCCGGTAGCCGTCCATCTGGCAGAACCAGGCAAGGGTACGGAGCATCTCGCCGCCATACTGGCCCATGCCGGCGATCACCACATTGATCCTGCGGATCCCGTCCTGTCCCGTTGCCGCCTCGTCGAAGAGGACCTCGCCCCGCTCGTAAAGATAGCGGGTGATCATGGCCGACCGCTCGTTGATCCTGCGCACCTTGATCCTGCCCTTATCCAGATCCGACAGCAGCAGTTCTCCCTCCTTACCGGTGGAGAAGACGTAGAGTTCTGTGTTGTCCCGGTCTTTGTATTTGTCGATCAGATTGACCGACTGGCGGATGTTCTCCTGCTCATCGTGGCCGATGGTCAGGAATATGATCCGCTTTCTTCTGCTGTGGGCTCCGAACCGGATGAATTCGATATCGTTCTTAAAAAAGATGGCCTGCATCATTCTGGCTCTCTGCATCCGCTCATAGGAGGCCTCGTCATTGTCTTCGAAGACATCGGTGTAGACGATGGCGCACCAGGGATGGTTCTCCCGGATGCTCCTGGCCAGGGCATTGGCTTCATCGTTCAGCTCCGAAAAAACATAGACATCTCTGAACCATACCATGATGTAGGCAACATAGGAATAGACGTTTCTGACCAGAGAAAGGATGGCGCCGAAGGTCAGGATCGGCGCGAATACAAACAGAATGGCAGCCAGGATGGAATAGGGGATCCATATATTCCCCAGCGTACCGGTGATGTTCTCATCGATGATGTTGAATTCACCGTCAACGATGAAAAGCCTTATGGCGTTATGGATGGCGATCAGCAGGGTCTTGAGCCCTCCGGCCTCATCGCCCTGGAAGTTCTCCGCGTAGATGGGCAGGAAAAGGCTGGTGGCGGAGACAAATACTCCGCCCATGATGTAATAGGCCGGCCTGAGCCCGCCCGGATGCCTGCGGTTTTTTGTCTGGACCGCCGCGATGATCCCGGCGAAAAAAGCCGCGACCGCAATCACAAAACAGATTATGTAGATCATCTTCGTCTATTCTCCGTCAGCTCTCCATCAACATCAATCGAGTTCGACCGATTCCAGATATTCCCAATCGATCGCATAGATTTCATAATCACCAGGTGTCCCGTACAGATTGGGATCATTGAACGCTCTCTGCTGAGTAAAGTCGTCCGTATTTGCCGGGATCGGCCGTTCGATGGTGCCGGTCGCGTCCGAATCCTTGATCTTGCTGCCGGACCGCTGTACAGCGACCACAGTGGCAGACTGCTTTACTTCAGTATCGTTGTAGTTGCTCAGCATGACGTCGTAATAGTCGTTGTCCGGTCCGTACCGGTCCGTTATCATTCCGCTGGGGACGGTGTAATCGTCAAGGCCGCCGTTGGCATAGACCCTCTCCACCTCGTAGGTATCATCATTGGGTCTGATCTTTTTGTGTGTCGTCCATACCTTGCCGACCATGATCCCTTCCGAACCCGGCCCGACGTATCCGACGGCATAGAAATTTTCACCGGGATCAGAATCGTTTTCGATCACGTTATAGTCCTTATCAAAAACGCTGTACAGGATGCCCGTGACCGGGGTATCGGAACTGTTGCTGACGTACAGGATGGCGTCCACCTGGTACATGTCGCTGGAAGAACTGTAATAAGCGGAATCCCAATCCCAGTCGGATGACAGGACGCTGATATCCGACTCAGATACTTCCCCTCCCCCTTCTTCCGCAGGTTCGGCATCATCCCTGTCTTCGGCCTCCTCGGTGGTCTGGGTCCCCTCAGACCCTTCTTCTCCGTCATTTCCATCGTGGAGGAAGAACCAGAGGGCGGCCGCTGCCAGCAGGACAGCCGCGATCACCGCGATCACGATCAGCATGGTCTTTTTCCCGGGACCCTGTCC
>CAMOZS010000181.1 GCA_946631075.1 uncultured Bacillota bacterium
CCCCCTGGCCCCGTTGTATTTCCCTCCCGGTTCCCGTATAATGATACAGACACAAAAAAAGAAGGAGCCTATCTATGTCTATGATCGTACCTGATGACGCCCTGCTGCAGCATGAAATCGAAAAACTGGCCGTGAAAGCCGGCCGGATGATCCTCAAAGCCGACCGTTCCGGTGACCGGGACTTTACCGTATCCACCAAGTCGGGCCGCCGGGATCTGGTCACATCAAAAGACCTGGAGATCCAGAAGATGCTCATGCAAAGGCTGGACATCCTCTGTTCTCCCTGCTCATTTCTCTGCGAAGAGGACCTGTCCCTGCCGAAGATCCGCCAGATCAGCGATCCGGCGGAAATCAAAGACGGGGTATGTTTCATCATCGATCCCATCGACGGGACAGCCAATTTCGTCCACGGAGCCCGGCATTCCTGCACATCCATCGCCATGACCGTAAACGGCGAGACCAGGATCGGCGTCATCTACGATCCCTACCGGGAGGAACTGTTCAGCGCCACCAAAGGCCGGGGGACCTGGCTCAACGGCCACCGGCTGCCGGAATTCGACGCTGAACTGGCCGACGCCATCACCGTATTCGGCACCGCCCCCTACGATGATTCCACCAATGAATCCACCTTCCGCATGGCCCATCTGCTCTACGAGCTTTCCGCTGATGTAAGACGCACCGGTTCCGCCGCTCTTGACTGCTGCTGGACAGCATGCGGCCGCTTCGGCCTCTATGCGGAACTGGGGCTTTCCCCCTGGGATTTCGCCGCCGGCAAACTGATCGCCGAGGAGACCGGCTGCTCCGTCACCGACATCAACGGCGCTCCCCTGACCTTTCAGGGCAAGCCCTCGATCCTGTGCGGGCGGAAGACCGCAGTAAAAGAATTCCTTGCCGCCCGGAGGAGCGGAGAGTCCCGGTAAAGATCCCACAACGCCAAAAAGGGCCCTGCGGGCCCTTTTGAACAAGGGGCTAAGCCCCGTTATTTCTGGATGATGATCGAAATCAGAACAGCGATCAGCAGGAACCCCTGATAGAACAGGAAGGGTACGATAGCGACGCTGTTGATCCCGGCAAGTCCTGCAGCGACCAGAAGCTGGGCGCCGTAGGGGATGATCCCCTGCCAGATGCAGGAGAAGATATCCAGAATGGACGCGGTCCGGGCCGGTGGAACGTCAAATTCCTCGCTGACGTTCTTGGCCAGAGGTCCTGCCATGACGATGGCGATGGTGTTGTTGGCTGTCGCGATGTCCATGATGGAGACCAGGATGCCGATGCCGAACTCTCCGCCCCGGCGGGACTTGAAGCCTTTGCGGATCAGGCCCAGAATGAACTCGAATCCGCCAAACTCTCTCATCAGAGCGCCGATCGCCGCAACCAAGATGGCGACCACCATGGTTTCAAACATACCGGAAGTACCGTCGCCCATAGCCGACAGAGCCGTGCTGACGGTCAGGGATCCGGTGATCAGACCCATGATCATGGACAGGATGGCGCCGCATCCCAGAACGACGAAGACATTGACGCCGCAAAGAGCCGCGATCAGGACCGCGAAGTAAGGCAGGGCCTGCAGGAAATTGAAATCAAAGTGACCGATCTCCGCCCCGGAACTCCTCATGCAAAGGATCACCAGCAGGATCAGAGTGGCGATGGCTGCCGGCAGAGCGATGCGGAAGTTGGCTTTGAACTTCTCTTTCATCTCGATGCCCTGGGTCTTGGTCGCCGCGATGGTCGTGTCACTGATGAAAGACAGGTTGTCACCAAACATGGCGCCGCCGACGATGGTAGCCACGCACATGGGCAGGTTCAGCTCGGCCGAAGCGGCTACGCTGGCCGCGATCGGGGTCAGGACTGTGATCGTCCCTACCGAAGTTCCCATGGCCATGGAAATGATGCAGGCGATGATGAAGAGACCCGGGATGGCGAAGCCGTCCGGGATCACGTCCAGCAGCATGTTGGCTGTGCTCTCCGCGCCGCCGGAAGCGCTGGCTACGCCGCTGAAGGCGCCGGCCAGCAGGAAGATGAAGAGCATGATGGTGATGTTGTCATCACCGATCCCCTTGGCGCAGGCCGCGATCTTCTCATTGAAGGACAGTTCGGGATTCTGGACGAAGGCCACCGCCAGCGCCACCATGAAGGCCACGACGACCGACATGACGTAGAAGCCCATCCCGCCTTCGGGAGGATTCACATACTCATAGTAAATACCGCTGCCCAGATAAACGATCAGGAAAACGATGATCGGAAGCAGGGCAAGCCCGTTCGGTTTTTTCTTATCCACTTTTCTCACTCCTCACACACGTAAATGATAAGTCAGCAATAATGATGTCGTTTGATTTTATATATAGACCTTCTCGATATTGGGCGAGTTGGTCAGATATACGATGGTCGCGTATTTCACGTCGAATTCGATGATGTCGCCCACCTTGAGGTTCCGCTTCACATCCTGCACGTCCAGGATGGTGTGGTCGCTGGACGCTCCCAGGACCTCCGCGCCCGGCTCCCGGCACAGAAGCTCAGCCGGATCGCCGTAGTCGCACTTGCCGATGCCGACCAGAGCCCTGCGGCGGATCCCCCGGTCCTCATACTGGATCCGGTGGCCGAAAGCGTCAAAGCCGATCTCTCCCACCGGATGGGAGGGCTTGTCCTTGACCTCGATGACCTCGGTCCGCAGAACAAAAGCGTCCTGATACATATCTTCCATATCATATCCATAAAGATGGGGCAGGTCATAGGCCAGCAGGATCCCCTCGCCGACACGGAGCATGTTGATCCGCTCCGGCAGGTTGCCGTCCATCACCCGCATCAGAGAGCTGGTCGCTCCTCCGGAGATGATCTCCAGTTCCCGTCCGATCCTCTCTTCGATCCGCTCTGCGATGTCCACCAGCTCCTGCAGCTTCTCCGGGGTCGCCATGATCGAACCGTAGCAGCCTACATTGACGCCGACGCCGGCCAGGTGGAGGTTCCTCAGATCCTTTTCCACCATTTCCGCGACCTGGACCATCTCGTCCTTGTCCCAGAAGCCTTCCCTCAGATCGCCGCAGTCGGCCATGAGGATGACATTATGCTGTCTGTCCTGCAGACGGGCCTGTACATTCAGCTCCTTCAGGACGCTGACCTCGCTGTTCAGAGAATAGTCGCAGATCCGGACCACATCCTCCGCCTCGCTGAGCATGGGCACCCTGACCATCATCAGAGGCGCCTGGATCCCGTGCTCCCGCAGAGGCTCCAGCTGCTCCAGACGGGAGGAAGCGATGTAGGAGCATCCTGCCCGTTCAAACTGCTGGGCGCATGGGATCAGCCCGGAGCATCCTTTGATGACCCCGGCGATCTGGATCCCCTGATCGGCGCACATGGTCTGGACCTTCTCGATATTGTTTCTCAGCTTGTTCAGGTCGATGACCAGTTTCGGATATCCCGGTTTCTTATACATTTCCAGCCTCCTTCTCCGCTTTTGCCTTAGCGGC
>CAMOZS010000182.1 GCA_946631075.1 uncultured Bacillota bacterium
AGAGGCTGGAGCAGCGGACCAGATACGATGTGGAGATGCTCCGGGAGATCGGCACCTGCAAGGGGATCGAGAACTATTCCCGCCATATCACGGGTCTTCCTCCCGGCAGCCGTCCTTATACATTGATCGACTATATCCCCGACGACTTCCTGATCATGATCGACGAGTCCCATGTCATGCTCCCCCAGCTGAGGGCCATGTACAACGGGGACCGGGCCAGGAAGCAGTCCCTGGTGGATTACGGCTTCCGCCTGCCTTCCGCCCTGGATAACCGGCCGCTGAAATTCGAGGAATTCAATAGCCTGGTACATCAGATTTTGTACGTCAGCGCCACTCCGGCTGACTATGAGAGAGAGCAGAGCGGGGGGATCACCGCGGAGCAGATCATCCGGCCTACGGGCCTGCTGGATCCGGTGATCGAGACCCACAGCAGCGAAGGCCAGATGGACCACCTGATCGGGGAGATCAACAAGGTGACCGACCGGGGCGAGCGGGTCCTGGTGACGACCCTCACCAAGAAGATGGCGGAGAGCCTGACCGATTATCTGGCAGGGGTCGGGATCAAGGTCCGGTATCTGCATTCGGAGATCGATACACTGGAGAGGATGGAGATCATCCGGGATCTGCGGCTGGGCGTCTTCGATGTCCTGGTGGGGATCAACCTGCTCAGGGAAGGACTGGATATACCGGAAGTCTCCCTGGTTGCCATCCTGGACGCGGACAAGGAAGGCTTTCTTCGGACGGAGACTTCACTGATCCAGACCATAGGCCGGGCGGCGCGGAACGTGGACAGCAAGGTCATCATGTACTGCGACGGCATCAGCAAGGCCATGAGGGTCGCCATCGATGAGACCAACCGGCGGCGGGCCATCCAGCAGGAATACAATGAGAAACACGGGATCATCCCCCACAGCGTCAGGAAGGGGATCCGGGATGTGATCGAGGCCACCAGCCGGGCTGAAGAAGAAGCAGCAGGCGGCAGAAGCCCGCTGGAGATGACGAAGAAGGAACTGAAGGACTACACGGCCAAACTGGAGAAGGAGATGAAGCAGGCGGCGGCCGATCTGCAGTTCGAGCGGGCAGCCCAGCTGCGTGACCTTCTCTTCGAGTACCGGGCCAGACTATAGCAGGATTATCAAGCGAGAAACGAGATTACAGAATATAAGGTGAAGAAATTATGGCAACGAAGGATATCGTGATCAAGGGAGCCAGAGAGAACAACCTCAAGGGCCTGGATGTGACCATCCCCAGAGACAGCCTGGTCGTGCTGACCGGCCTGTCCGGCTCGGGTAAATCCTCCCTGGCCTTCGATACGATCTACGCAGAAGGACAGCGAAAATACATGGAGAGCCTGTCGTCCTACGCCCGGCAGTTCCTGGGACAGATGGAGAAGCCCAATGTGGAATACATCGAAGGCCTTTCCCCGGCCATCTCCATCGACCAGAAGACCACGAGCAAGAACCCCCGGTCCACGGTAGGGACAGTGACGGAGATCTATGATTATCTGCGTCTCATGTACGCCAGGATCGGCATCCCCCACTGCCCGGTCTGCGGCAGGGAGATCACCAGCCAGTCCATCGACCAGATCGTGGACCTGCTCCTGCAGGAGGAGGAGGGGACCCGGCTGACCATTCTGGCGCCGGTCATCCGCCAGAGGAAGGGCATGCATGAGAAGGTCCTGGACCGGATCGGCAGGGAAGGTTTTTCCCGGGTCCGGGTGGACGGAGAGATGCGCCACCTGGAGGAGGATGAGATCAAGCTGGAGAAGAACTTCAAGCACACCATCGAGATCGTCATCGACCGGATCAAGGTCAGGGAAGGGGTCCGCAGCCGGCTGACCGAGGCCTGCGAGCTGGCCATCACCCACGGAGAGGGCCTGATCCAGGTGATCGTCGGCGATGAGGAGAGGACCTACAGCACCAACCTGGCCTGTCCGGACCACGGGGTCAGCGTCGAGGAACTGGAGCCCAGGATGTTTTCCTTCAACAATCCCATGGGAGCATGTCCGGAGTGCAACGGCCTGGGATTCGTCCAGCAAGTGGATCCGGACCTTCTGATCCCGGACCAGTCCCTGAGCATAGTCGACAAGGCCCTGAAGAACGTCTTCGGCACCATGGAGCACACCAGCTTTTACTGGCAGGTGATCCGGGCCCTGGCCGATAAATACGGGGCGGATCTCTATGCTCCCTATAGCGAGCTGCCGGAGGAGTTCAAGCAGATCCTCCTCTACGGATCCGGCGATGATAAGCTGGAATACGACTATACCAACCGGGCCGGATACACCCAGCACCGCAACCATACATTCGAAGGTCTGGTCAACAACCTGGAGCGGCGCTACCGGGAGACCGGATCCGAGTGGATCAAGGAGAAGATGGAAGTCTACATGAGCGTCAACACCTGCCCCCGGTGCCGGGGCCGCAGACTGCGGCCGGAGCTTCTGGCAGTGACCGTCGGCGGGAAGAACATCATGGAGTTCTGCGACATGTCGGTGGTCGAGGCGGTGGAGTTCATCGACGGGATGAAGCTGAGCAGTACCCATCAGAAGATCGCCGAGGAGATCCTGAAGGAGATCCGGGGCAGGCTCCGGTTCTTGGCAGGGGTCGGTCT
This sequence comes from uncultured Bacillota bacterium, assembly GCA_946631075.1. Classification (GTDB taxonomy): domain Bacteria; phylum Bacillota; class Clostridia; order Peptostreptococcales; family Anaerovoracaceae; genus Lentihominibacter. The sequence continues at coordinate 2,608 of CAMOZS010000182.1, forward strand.
CGATTATCTGACCCTGTCCAGAGCGTCCGCCACCCTGTCCGGGGGAGAGTCCCAGAGGATCCGGCTGGCCACCCAGATCGGCTCCGGCCTGGTCGGGGTCCTGTATATCCTGGATGAACCCAGCATCGGCCTCCACCAGAAGGACAACCACATGCTGCTCCAGGCTTTGCGAAGACTGACCGATCTGGGCAACACCCTGCTGGTGGTGGAGCACGATGAAGATACTATGTACGCGGCCGACCAGATCATAGACATCGGCCCCGGGGCGGGTATCCACGGGGGAGAACTGGTCGCCCAGGGAAGCGTGGACGACATCAAGGCCTGCGAGAGGTCCGTCACGGGACAGTTCCTCTCGGGCAGGCGGAGCATCGGTGTTCCCGAGAGCCGGCGGCCGGGAAACGGGAAGGCCATCGAGGTCATGGGAGCATCCGAGAACAACCTGCAGGGGATCGACGTGAAGTTCCCCCTGGGCCAGTTCGTCTGTGTGACCGGAGTTTCCGGCTCCGGCAAGAGCAGCCTGGTCAACGAGATCCTTTATAAGGCCGTTTCGGCGGAGCTCTACAAGAGCAAGAGCAGGCCGGGTAAACATAAGAAGATCAGGGGCCTGGAGAACATCGACAAGATCATCGATATCAACCAGTCGCCCATCGGCAAGACGCCCAGGTCCAATCCGGCGACCTACACCGGCGTGTTCACCCACATCCGGGACCTGTTCGCCCAGCTGCCCGAGGCCAAGCTGAGAGGCTACGGCAAAGGCAGGTTCAGCTTCAACGTGAAGGGGGGACGGTGCGAGGCCTGCAGCGGCGACGGCATCCTGAAGATCGAGATGCATTTCCTGCCGGACGT
>CAMOZS010000183.1 GCA_946631075.1 uncultured Bacillota bacterium
GGTGGACGGGTTGGTGAAGTCGCAAAGGCTGGCCGCGTGGCTGAGCAGTCCTCCCATGAAGTGCATGGCCGTCTTGGACAGGTGGGAATACTCGTCTCCGTAGAAGAGGGGCTTGCCGTCCTTGAACAGATGCATGTGGACGTGAAGTCCGGAGCCTGCCTCATCATAGATGGGCTTGGGCAGGAAGGTGGCCGTCCGGTTGTCCTCAACGGAAGTATTCTTGATGACGTACTTGGCGATCATGGTGGCGTCGGCCATTTCAGTCATCTCGCCCAGCTCGACCTCGATCTCGACCTGGCCCGGGCCGCCTACTTCGTGGTGGTGGTACTTGACCTTGACTCCCCAGTCCTCCATCCGCATGCAGATCTTGGCTCGGGTGTTGTAGGTGATGTCCTGGGGGATGTCCGCGTGGTAGCCCTTCTTGCGGCCGACCTGATATCCCTTGTTGCGGATGTCATCCTCGATGGCTGTGTTCCACTCTGCCTGTGTGGTGTCCACCTGACAGAAGACCGCGTCAGGTCTTGCCGCGTAGGCCACCTGGTCGAACAGATAGAACTCATATTCCGGGCCGACGATCATCTGATCGGCGATCCCCTGCTCTCTCATGTACTTCTCCGCCGCCAGGGAAACGTTCCTGGGATACTGGTCAAAGGGCCGGTTCTCCGGCTCATCGATGACGAAGACGTCGCCCATCATGGTGATGGTGGGGACTTCCACGAAATTGTCCACGATGGCGGTCTTCAGGTTGGGGATGAAGACCATATCCGATTTCTCGATGGGAGCATAACCGTAATTGGATCCGTCGAAACCGATCCCGTCGGTCATGGTCTTCTCGGTGAACCGGTCTGCCGGGATGGAAAGATGCCGCCATCTCCCCTCCAGATCGACCATTTTGAAGTCGATCATCTCGATGTTCTTTTCTCTGATAAACTCCTTGACTTCCGCAACTGAATTAAACATGCTTCTTCTCCATTTTTTATGCTGAAAAAATAGTTTATACGGTTTCTTCGAACTCGCTTCCGCAGTGGGGACACCTGATCCGGATCCTTCCCGCGCCCACCGGCACCTGCAGGCTTCCCTTGCAGTTGGGGCAGATGAAGATCCTCTTTCCCGGGGCCGGCTTCTGCTTTCTTCCAAAGGCTGATCCTCCCCGGCCGCCTGCTCCTGCGCCCTGTGCTCCGCGGCCGCTCTTTGCCCCTCTGCCTCCAGTGATCTTTGCCTTGATCTCAAGATACTTCATGTTTTCCTGCTGCCTTTTGGGGATGTTCCTGGAAAACATCCTGCAGTAGACCAGGATCAGGCATATGACCACCAGCACGTTGAGTATGTGCCTTGGCACAAAGATCCCGATCAAGATCAGGATCGCCGACAGGATGAGCAAAAACCGGTTAAGCTCATCATTGCCGTATCTTCCTATCATATATCTGGCCATCCAGTTTCTGAATCCGTTCATTTATTTCCTCCCATGCTCCGAGTTTTCCTGCGTCACTTTGCGCTGCTGTCCGCCTGGATCCCGAATGTCTCCTGGGCCGCTTCCACTGACTTCATGGCGTCTTTGCAGTAGTAGTCGGCGCCGATCTCCCTGGCGTAGTCCTCGGTCAGGACCGCGCCTCCGACCATGACCCTGCAGTCCGGCGCTGCCGCCTTGAGGGCGGCTATGGTCTCCTCCATGCTCTTCAGTGTAGTCGTCATCAGAGCCGAAAGTCCGACCAGGCGTATGTTATTCTTCGTCACGACTTCCACGATCTCCTCCGCGGGAACGTTCTTCCCCAGGTCGATCATATGGAAACCGTAGTTATCCATGATCACTTTGACGATGTTCTTGCCGATATCGTGGATATCTCCCCGGACCGTGGCGATCACCACATCACCCAGGCTGACCGATCCACTGTCCGATCCGGCAAGCCGTTCCTTGATCACTTCGAATCCGGCCTGGGCCGCCTGGGCCGCCTGCAGCATCTGAGGAAGGAAAAGGCTTCCGCTTTCGAACTTGCGTCCTACCTGGTCCAGGGCCGGGATCATATACTTGTTCACGACTTCCATCTCGCCGCATTCGGTCAGCAGCTGCTTCACCGCCGCGACCGTATCCTTCTCCAGCCCCTTCTCGATGGCGTGGAAGATATCCCGGCCGGATGCTCCCGATGCTCCGTCCGCGCTGCCGGGCCTTCCAGCCTTTGCGGCCGCTCCGGTTTCCGGTGCTCCCGGCTTTCCGGGGCTGGCTGCCGGTGCTCCCGCGCCTGCTTCCAGGACAGTATCCGCGTCCACGATGCTCCGGATCGCTTTCTTGTCTGTATATCTGCCGATGAAAGCCTCCGCGGTCTCATCGATGTTCTTCAATACGTTGAAGGCGTAGACTGTCGCCATCATATCCTCGTCGTTGGGGTTGATGATGGGCAGGTCCAGCCCGTTCTCCATGGCCATGGTCAGGAAGGTCCGGTTGATCACCGGCCGCAGGGGCAGGCCGAAGCTGACGTTGGACACGCCGAGGGCGGTCTTGAGGCCCAGCTTTTCCTTCACCATGCGGACCGCCCGCAGGGTCTCGTTCACTTCCTTCTGCTGGGCTGAAGCCGTCAGGGTCAGACAGTCGATGATGACGTCCTCCCTTGGGATGCCGTACTCCACGGCCTTGGCCAGAATCCGCTCCGCGATGGCCAGCCGCTCTTCCGCGGTCGCCGGAATCCCCTTCTCATCCAGGGTCAGCCCGATGACCGCCGCCCCGTATTTCTTCACCAAAGGCAGGATGGAATCCAGGACCGCTGTTTCTCCGTTGACGGAATTGACGATGGGCTTGCCGTTATAGACCCTCAGCCCCGCCTCGATGGTCTCCGGATCGGAGGAGTCGATCTGCAGGGGCAGGTCCGTGATGGCCTGAAGCTGCTTGATCAGCTTCGGCATGGTCCTGACCTCGTCCAGACCGGGAAGTCCTACGTTGACATCCAGGATCTCCGCCCCGGCATCGACCTGATCGATGGCCTGTCCCAGTACGTAATCCAGGTCTCCCTCCAGCAGGGCCTGCTTCATCCTTTTCTTGCCGGTAGGATTGAGCCGCTCGCCGATGACCACCACGTGGTCAGCTGTCACCACCCGGCTTCTGCTGGAAAGCTTGAGCGGCCGCTGGCCGCCGACCTCCCTGACGCCGGTCTTCTGGTCACCCGGGCTGGCGGTTTCCCTTTCACTAGTGCCGCCGCCTTCTTCAGCCTTTCCGGCTCCGGTCTCTTCCCATTCCCTTTTGACCCGGGCCAGGGCCCGGATATATTCCGGCGCTGTCCCGCAGCAGCCGCCGGTCATGCTCACGCCGGCTTCGATGAAGGGCTTCATGGAAGCCGCGAACTGATCCGCTGTGATATCGTATTCTCCCGTTGCCGGATCCGGCAGGCCCGCGTTGGGCTTGGCGAAGACCGGCAGGGCCGTATATTCTCGCAGCTCACAAATCATGGGG
>CAMOZS010000184.1 GCA_946631075.1 uncultured Bacillota bacterium
GACCCGGCTGCCGATTCCGTGTACAATATAAGGGAAAGGAGATGGATTACTATGGATCATCAGAACAGATATCAGCAGTGGCTGGACCAGCTGGCGGATTCCGATCCTCTCAGGGCAGAGCTGATCAGCATCCGCGGCGATGAAGAAGAGATCGAGGACCGTTTTTATCAGGACCTTGCCTTCGGCACGGCAGGCCTCAGGGGCAAGGTAGGCGCCGGCACCAACCGGATGAACATCTATACGGTGGGCAAGGCCACCCAGGGCATAGCCGATCTGATCGTTTCCCATGGGCAGGAAGCCATGGACAAGGGCGTCGTCATCGCCCGGGATCCGCGGCATCTTTCCAAGGAGTTCTGTGAACTGACGGCATCGGTCTTCGCCGCCAACGGCATCCGGGTCTACGTTTATCCCGGCATCCGCCCCACCGCCCAGCTGGCCTTCACCATCCGCCGGCTGGAGACCATCTCCGGCATCATGATCACGGCCTCCCACAATCCCAAGGAATACAACGGCTACAAGGCCTACTGGGATGACGGCTGCCAGGTCTCCGCCCAGATCGCGGACCAGATGGCGGAGGCCATAAAGGCTGTCGATATCTGGACCGGGGTAAAGACAGTCGATTTCGCCGAGGCCGCGGCGGACGGCCGCATCACCATACTGGGCGAGGAATTCGACCGGGACTATCTGGACAAGGTGGAGAGCATGGCCATCCATCATGGCGAAGATCTCGATCTTTCCATTCCCCTGATCTATACCCCCATCAACGGATGCGGGGCGGTGCCTTTTGAGCAGATGCTGAAGGACCGGGGCTTCACCAACTGGATGATCGTTCCCGAGCAGAAGGATCCGGACCCGGATTTCTCCACGGTCGGCTATCCCAATCCTGAGGACCCGGCAGCCTTTGCGCTGAGTGAAAAATACGGACGGGAGCGGGGGGCTGAGCTCCTGCTGGCCACCGACCCGGACGCGGACCGTTTCGCCATCGAGATCCTGGACAAGGACGGAAACTATGTCCCCCTCAACGGCAACCAGACCGGGTATCTGCTGGTCAACTACATTCTGGAGGGCCGCGCAAAGGCTGGGACGCTCCCCGAAAAAGGAGCCATGGTCAAATCCATCGTCACATCCACCCTTTCCACCACCATTGCCAAAGCTTACGGGGTGGAGATGTTCGAGACCCTGACCGGCTTCAAGAACATCTGCGGCAAGATCCCCTGGCTTGAGGAGCACGGCTACACCTACCTGTTCGGCTACGAGGAATCCATCGGCTACTCCCCCTGCGTGGACATTCGGGAGAAGGACGGAGTCTCCGCCGGCATGCTGGTGGCCGAAGCCGCCGCCTATTACAAAAAACAGGGCATGACCCTGTGGGACGCCCTGGAAAATATCTATGAGAAATACGGTTTCTTCGCCGAGGATGAACCCAACATCGTCCTGGAGGGGATCGACGGCAGCGCCAGGATCAAACGGATGATGGCCTGGCTGCGGGAAAATATACCGACGCAGATCGCCGGGGCCAAGGTCTCTAAAGTAATCGACTACATCGATGGCTACGAGGACATCCCTCCCCAGAACGCCATCCGTATCTTCCTGGATAACGGCTCCTGGTTCGGGATCCGGCCCAGCGGGACCGAGCCCAAGATCAAGTTCTACTTCTACTCCTGTCAGGACAGCCGGGATGAGGCCCTCCGGGTCAACCGGGTGATCCGGGATCAGGTCCTGGAAATGGTCCGGGCCGTGGAGTAAGAAGACCAATAAGAGAGAAACTCAGTAATCCAGGTTGGTCTCCGGCAGGGTACAGCCGCCATCGATGACAACGGTCTGTCCCGTGATGAAGCTGGCCTCATCGCTTGCCAGGTAGGAGGCCAGGAATCCTATGTCCTCCGGTCTTCCCAGTCTTCCGATGGGAAGGCTTGAGGCCAGATCCTTCAGGAAGGCGGACGGATCATCCGGCCTTTCCTCGGCGGCTTCTCCCGCGACCATGGGGGTGTTGCAGTAGCCCGGACAGATGATGTTGGAGGTGATCCCGTCTTCGATGAACTCCATGGCCAGGCACCGGCCGAAGCCGATCAGGGCGGACTTGGTGATGGAATAGGACATGTCCCCGCCGTCATCGACAAAGCCGCCGGTGACCGAGGCGATGGTCACGATCCTTCCGTATTTGTTCCTGACCATGTGGGGGATCACGCTCTGGGACACGTTCCAGGGTCCCTTGATGTTGATGTCGATATGAAAATCCAGATTGGCCATATCGGTCTCCAGGAAGGGCAGGTTTTTCATCACGCCCGCGTTGTTGACCAGGATATCGATCCGGCCGTATTTTTCGATGACCCGGGCCACGGAATCATCGATGTTGGTTCTGTCCGTGATGTCGGTCCTGAACCCGCAGACTTCCAGGCCCTCGCCTGTGAGCTCCGCCACTGTCTGATCCAGCAGATCGCTTTTATCAAAAATCGCGACACGGGCGCCCTGAGAGGCCAGCACCTTGGCGATGCCCCTTCCGTTTCCCATAGCTCCTCCGGTAACGATCGCAACTCTGTTCTTAACTGTCATACTTCTTCCTTTCCTTTGCCTGATCCAGAATTACCATGCCATAACATTTACCAGGTGACGGCGATGTCCAGCTGTCTGGGATTGCGTGAGGCGAAGCCGCCGGTATCCACGACGATGGCCAGGCCTTTGCTGGATTCGACGATGGTTCCCTTGGGCCGGATGCCCAGGCCGGCCGCGCACATGACATAGTAGCCGTACATCTTGACCCCGTCGGACCTTACCCAGTAGGGTTCACTGAAGCCCCGGCCGTTCATGATGCTTATGCAGCCGGACATGTTCAGATTATAATAGGTCTCCTTGCCGGAGGGACCGCTGACCGATCCTCTGGAACTGGAGAGGACAGGCCCGTTGTACTCAAAGGCGCCCTGAATGGCCTTGTACTCCTCCGAGTTTTCGATGTCTTCCTCCACAGTGCAGGGGACAAATCGGTAGGAGCCGTCCTCGTTCAGGCCGTCATCCAGTCTGGTGCCGACCATGACCACCTTGTCCTTGTCTTTTTTGATGACCTTTTTCTTGATGGTCTTCTTGGAGGTCACCTTGCCGTTTTCGATGACCACATCCGAGGATACGCTCCTCTTTCCGTCCTCGCCTTCCTCACGGACCTCTGTCTCACCTTTCATGAGTTCATCGGTCTCTTTCTTCACTGTATTTTTTTTGATGACCTCTGTCTCCAGAGCGGTACCCAGGATCACGATCTCGCAGTCCGGCTTCTTCAGCACTTTCTTCGCCATGGCCTGGCCGTCCTGGGTCTGCAGGTGTTTGCCGAATTTCAGTTCCTCATACTGGATGTCGAGATTGGTCTTGCCTTCAGTCAGGACCATGTCGCCAACGTAGTCGTTGATGATATCCTTGACCGCCTCCTCGGCTTC
>CAMOZS010000185.1 GCA_946631075.1 uncultured Bacillota bacterium
ACATGAAGTTCATCACCATCAAAAACCTGCAGGACTATCTGCGGGTCCACGAGAGTCACGTCAGCTGCGAGGCCAGAGCCAAGATGCCGACCAAGTACGGGGAATTCGACATGTACGGCTACATCAACGACATTACAGGGGAGCACCATGTCGCCCTGGTGAAGGGAGACATCGGAGACGGTGAAAACGTCCTCTGCCGGGTCCACTCCGAGTGCCTGACTGGAGACACCTTCGGTTCCATGCGCTGCGACTGCGGACTGCAGCTGCAGACAGCCATGCAGATGGTCGAAAAGGAAGGGCGGGGGATCATCCTCTACATGCGCCAGGAGGGAAGGGGCATCGGCCTGATCAACAAGATCAAAGCCTACAGCCTCCAGGAGCAGGGGCTGGATACGGTCGAAGCCAACATCAAACTGGGCTTTGCCGCGGACCTGAGGGAATACTGGGTCGGTGCCCAGATCCTGAGAGACCTTGGGGCAAGGTCCCTGCGGCTGCTCACCAACAACCCGGACAAGGTCTACGGACTGGGAGATTTCGGCCTTGAAATCAAAGAGCGGGTGCCGATCGAGATCGCGCCCCAGAGTTTTGATCACAGATATCTGAAAACCAAGAAGACCAAGATGGGACACATCCTGGAGAAAGTATAAGGAGGAAAACAATGAACGAGATCAACATCATCAACGGCAAACTGGTCGCCCCGGAAGGCATGAAGGTCGCCATCGTAGCGTCCCGGTTCAATGAGATCATCACAAACAAGCTGCTGGGCGGCGCGGTCGACGGCCTGGTCCGCCACGGAGTCGAAGAAGAAAGCATCACCGCCGTCTGGGTCCCGGGAGCTTTTGAGATCCCCCAGATCGCCCAGAAGCTGGCAAGATCCGGCGAATACGACGCGGTCATCTGCGTTGGCGCCGTGATCCGGGGACAGACCAGCCACTACGATTACGTCTGCAATGAAGTCTCCAAGGGGATCGCTCAGGTATCCCTGCAGACAGGTATCCCGGTCATGTTCGGGATCGTTACCACAGAGAACATCGAGCAGGCCATCGCCAGGGCAGGTTCAAAGGCTGGGAACAAGGGCTATGACTGCGCTCTGGGAGCCATCGAGATGGCGAATCTGAACCGGATGATCGGCTAGGCGGCCCACAGCGGTCGCCGGCGGGCGCCGGTCAGTCTTCCGGCATCAGCGACATGAGATAGTCTTCGAAATGATCGTAGTCGCTGTGGAGGAAATCATAGAGGACCGGCTGGGCACAGTGGATCGTTCTTCCGGGCACAAGATAGGGAGCCAGAAGGCTGGAGGAGAGTTTGTTCTGCAGCCGGACCAGCTCGAAGAGGCTGCCGGTGCAGAGCAGAAGCTGCCGGTGGTTGGTCAGGAAGAGCATCCCCTGCACATCATTGCTGAGCTGAAATACACGGCTGTCCACATGATCGTTCGTCGGACGGAAGATCATGAAGAGGCGGCCGTTTTCATATTCGGATATGGTCGCGTGAAGGCCCAGGGTGAGTTCATCGATGTTGTCCTCCATGTCTTCATCGGACAGGAAGACCTCGTAGATCCTGAAGTATTCTTCTTTTTTGAGGATCAGGGCAGCCTCGGCGCAGCTGATGGGAAATCCGCTGCAGCGGCGGGCCGCGGTGATCCGCAGGTTCCTGACGGTCACCCGGCTCACGACGATCTCGTAGTTTCCCTCCATCTCGATCAGGGATTCGCAGAGGTATTCCGCGGACCCGTCCGCAAGGGCCCCGGCCGGTTCGATCCGGTTGCGGCAGAAGGTGGCCCGGACATAGTCGAAGTAGAGGTCCAGGGGAACATCATCTGAAGCAGCCAGATACCGGGCTCCCTCCCGGTCCCGGCCGAAACAGCGCATCAGGAAATAGTTGATGGCCTGTTCATCGGTCCTGATGGCAGGGCAGATCATCTTCATCAGATCCGCCTCTTCTTCGTCGGAGGCCCTGACCTCAGGCTTCAGGAGGAAGCCGTACTGGTCTTCTCCCGCCGGAAGGGGAAGGCCGTGGTCTCTGTTGAAGCGGGCCCAGTGCTGAAGGAGCAGGCGAAGCTGCCGCTCGTTCAGCTCGATCTTCTCGCCGCCCAGGCCGCAGACCAGGGCTTCCTCGATCCTGGCGGCCTCCAGATCATCGCCTCCCCGGACCTGCTGGTAGGTTTCAAGGCCCGATTCCTCGCAGTCGATATAGAAGAACTGGCGAAGGTCTTCCCAGCTGTCCGGGTCATTGCGGTCCGCGAAGGGGGCGGCCAGGGCCCAGCGGGCGCATACGGCCAGGACGCCCATCAGCCGTGTGTCCGTCACATAGGCATCCAGAAAGAGCCGCCTCATTTCAGATGCGGGCAGGCTCCTTCCGCCGTCGAGTATGGTCAGTTGTGTGGTACGATCGGTCATGTCAACAGGCTCCTTTCCAGCCTTTGCAAAAAGTATACATGAACCGTCCAAAAAGGCAAGAGCTCAGGGCAAAGTTCTATTGACCTGTTTTTTTCGGTAATATATAATTATGAATGTATGCAATCACGCCGACAGGAGAGGATACTATGAAGAGACTTTTTACATCAGAATCCGTTACTGAGGGACATCCGGACAAGATCTGCGACCAGATCTCTGACGCGATCGTCGACGCGATCCTGGAGAAGGACCCCAATGGACGTGTGGCCGCGGAGACGACGGTCAACACCGGCTACGCCATGGTCATGGGTGAGATCAGTACGGAATGCTATGTTGATATTCCTAAGATCGTGCGTCAGGTCATCGTCGATATCGGCTACGACAGAGCCAAGTACGGCTTTGACGGGACCACCTGCGCGGTCATGACTTCCATAGACGAACAGTCACCGGACATCGCCATGGGCGTCAATGAAGCCCTGGAGTACAAGGACGGTTCCCTCCAGCATGAGCGGGACGCTCTGGAGGAGACCGGCGCGGGAGACCAGGGGATCATGTTCGGTTACGCCTGCAACGAGACGCCGGAAATGATGCCTATGCCCATCGCTCTGGCCCATCGTCTGGCCCGCCGGCTGACTGAGGTCAGAAAGAACGGGACGCTCAAGTATCTGCGGCCGGACGGCAAGACCCAGGTGACGGTCGAGTACGACGGCGACGCGGTCAAGAGGATCGATACGGTGCTGATTTCTACTCAGCATGATCCGGACGCCACTCTGGAACAGATCCGGGCAGACCTGATCGAGCACGTGATCCGGCCGGTCATCCAGCCTTCATTGATGGACGCGGAGACCAGGATCCTGGTCAACCCCACCGGACGGTTCGTCATCGGCGGGCCTCAGGGAGACTCGGGCCTGACCGGAAGGAAGATCATCGTCGATACCTACGGCGGATATGCCCGCCACGGCGGCGGCGCCTTCAGCGGCAAGGATCCGACCAAGGTGG
>CAMOZS010000186.1 GCA_946631075.1 uncultured Bacillota bacterium
TACATCCTGAGAGACCTGCCCTACGCGACCAACGTATTCATCTACGCCGAGGAAGCGGACAAGATCAAGCGGGCAGTCGAGGAATACGGGGTGCCGGAGGAGAGCGTCAAGAAGCTGATGAAGGATACGGACAAGGCCAGAGCCAACTACTACGCCTACCACACCGGCCGTAAGTGGGGAGATCCGGTCAACTACCACTTCTCCCTGGACAGCGGCTATCTGGAGATCGAAGACATCGTCGACATCATCATTGAATATACAAACCGTCAGATCCGCAGAGGCACGACCATATGGGACAAGTAGCAGAAACTGAATTCCGCCTGCGCGGGATGTTTTTCAGCGGCACGGGAACGACCAAGAAGATCGTGACCGCCGTGGCGGACGGGATGGGCCGGAGCTCAGACCGGTTCAGCCGGGCGGAGGACATCGATTTCACGCCGCCGGCGGCCAGAGAGCAGACCTACCGGTTCGGTCGGGAGGACGTCCTGGTTTTCGGAGTCCCGGTCATCGCCGGCCGGGTGCCCAACGTGCTGCTGCCCTTCCTGAACACCCTGGAGGGGGGCGGGGCGATAGCCATTCCGGTGGTCCTTTACGGCAACCGGAATTTTGACGATGCCCTGATCGAACTGAGGAACATCCTGGAGGAGCGGGGATTCCATACGGTCGCGGCGGCGGCCTTCATCGGGGAGCATTCCTTCTCACGGATCCTGGCGGCCGGACGGCCGGACGAACAGGACCTTCAGATCGCGGCGGATTTCGCAAAGGCTGCCGCGGCCAGGATCGAAGAGCTGGCCTCGGAAGGAGGATCGGCGGAAGGACTGGCCAGGGTTTTGGATGAGCTGGAACCGGTCCGGGTGGACGGCCAGGAACCGATCCGCCCCTACTACAAGCCCCGGGACCGGAAGGGAAACCACATCAATATCCTGAAGGTCAAGCCCAAGCTGGATCCGGACAAATGCACCGGCTGCGGCATCTGCGTGGACGCCTGCCCCATGGGCTCCATCAAAGCAGAGGCGCCGGGAGTGGTGGACGGCATCTGCATCAAGTGCTGCGGCTGCGAAAAGAAGTGCCCGGAAGGGGCCCTTTATTTTGACGACGAAGGATACCTGTACCACAAGAGAGAGCTGGAACTGGGCTATCCGGACCGAAAAGAACCTAACCTGTATCTGTAAAGGCGGGCCCAGCCTGCCTTTGGAATAAAAATCTGCCGCGGCTCATTCGCCGCGGGGAAAAGAGGAAAAAGCAAAATGGCAAAAGACAAAGGAACCTATTACATCTCAACACCGATCTACTATCCGAGCTCGAACCTGCACATCGGGCACACCTACTGCACGGTCATGGCCGACGCGATGGCCCGGTTCAAGAGGCTGCAGGGCTACGACGTCATGTTCCTGACCGGAACCGACGAGCACGGACAGAAGATCCAGACGCTGGCTGACGAGAAGGGCGTCTCCCCCCAGGAGTACGTCGACGAGGTCGTGGCGGGGATCAAAGACCTGTGGAAGACCATGGAGATCTCCTACGACGATTTCATCCGGACCACAGAGCCCAGACACATCAAGAGGGTACAGCAGCTGTTCATGAAGATGTATGAAAAGGGCGACATCTACAAGGGAGAATACGAAGGCTGGTACTGCACTCCGTGCGAATCCTTCTGGACCCAGAACCAGCTGGTGGACGGCAAGTACTGCCCGGACTGCGGACGCGAGGTCAGCAAGGCCAAGGAGGAAGCCTACTTCTTCAAGATCAGCAAGTACGCCGACAAGCTGCTGGACATCTTCCACAATCAGCCCGAGTTCCTGGAGCCTGAATCCCGCCGTAACGAGATGATCGCCTTTATCGAACAGGGCATGGAGGATCTCTGTATTTCCAGATCTTCCTTCGACTGGGGCATTCCGGTGCCCATCGACGAGAAGCATGTCATCTATGTGTGGCTGGATGCCCTTTCGAACTATATCACGGCCCTGGGATGGCCGGATGAGCCGGAGAAGTATGACAAATACTGGCCGGCGGACGTCCACCTGGTGGGCAAGGAGATCGTCCGTTTCCATTCCATCATCTGGCCGGCTATGCTGATGAGCGCGGACCTGCCTCTGCCAAAGCAGGTGCGGGGCCACGGCTGGCTGCTGCTGGGCGGGGAGAAGGTCTCCAAGTCCAAGGCCGCCAAGGGGGCGGACGTCATCGATCCGGTGGTCCTGATCGACCGCTACGGGATCGACGCCCTGAAATATTTCCTGCTTAGAGAATACACCTTCGGCCAGGACGGCATGTTCACCAATGAAGTCATGCTGAAGCGGCTGAACTACGATCTGGCCAACGACCTGGGCAACCTAGTTTCCCGGACCGTCGCCATGATCGAGAAATACAACGGCGGCTTCGTTCCGGAGCTGACCGAAGCCGGCAAAATGACCGCGGAAGAGATCGAGGCGGCGGGCGCTGATTATGACGCGCAGCTTCGTGAGATTGCTCTTGGAGCCGCTCCCAAGGTCGAGGCCCAGATGGACGAGTTCAAGTTCAATATGGCCCTCGAGGAGATCTGGATCCTGGTCCGCCGGGCCAACAAGTACATCGACGAGACCATGCCCTGGGCACTGGCCAAGGACGAGACGAAGAAGGCCCGTCTGGACAACGTCCTCCACAATCTGGCGGAGGCCATCCGGATCATCTCCGTCCTGATCCATCCCTTCATGCACACCACATCCGACGCCATCCGCAAGCAGCTGGGCCTGTGGTACGCGGAGGTGGCCTGGGAAGACGCCTTCACCTTCGAGATGATGAACGGCGAGCAGGTCAAGAAGGGGGCTGCCATCTTCCAGAGGCTGGATATCGATAAGGAACTGGAAGAGCTGTACGCTCTGGGCGCAAAGGGACAGAACGTCCATGTCAAGGGCAGCGCGGCCCGTGCGGCGGAGAAGGCGGACAAGGCGGCTGACGCAAAGGCTGGCGAGGAACTGCCGGAGAGCACCCCGCTGGAGCTGAAGGATCCGATCGAATACGATGACTTCGCCAAGCTGGACCTGCGGGTCGGCACCATCCTCAAGGCGGAGAAGCACCCGAAGGCAGACCGGCTCCTGGTCTTCCAGGTGAAGATGGGCACAGAGATCCGTCAGATCATCTCCGGAGTCGCTGACTTCTACAAGCCGGAAGACTGCGTAGGCCAGAAGGTCGTCGTGGTCGCCAACCTGAAGCCCAGAAAGTTGAGAGGTCTGGAGTCCAAGGGCATGATCCTCTACGCGGACAACGAAGTAGACGGCAAGGAACGCTACGAGTTCGTTGAAACCATCGCAGCCGACGGAAATCCAGTGGAATAGAAATAAGAATAAGGGGCTGTCGCATTAAGCAATTAGTGTGGCAGCTCTTTTTCTGTGCAGCGACT
>CAMOZS010000187.1 GCA_946631075.1 uncultured Bacillota bacterium
GATGGATCCAGGCAGAAGATGGACCCCAGCCATCAGCAACGCCTGTGGTCACCGGGATCCGGCTGACAGGAGATTATCAGTCGGAATATTACGTCGGAGAGACAATGGATGTTTCTGAGCTGCAGTTTGTTCTTACTTTCAGTGATGGGAGCACGGAGACGATCCGCGGTGATGATGAGCGTCTTCTGATCACCGGATTCGACAGCAGCGAGCGTGCCTTCCTGACATTGAAGGCGATCTACGGATCGGTGGGAACAGAGTTCCCGGTCAGGATCCTGTATCCGGATTCAGGGGAGGTCACCTACGCGTATTTTACATTGATGGGCGATGAGAAGCACGGCGCGGACGGACCAGCGGTGCATACGAGAGCAGCAGGGAATCTGCAGGTCTGGATCGACCAGGAAGAGTATGAGATCGGCGTCAACGATACTGCGGAGGACCTGATCAGACAGGCTCTGGCAGATCATGGTCTGAAGCTTGCGGGCAGCAATGCTGACCGGCCGGGTGACCTGTATATCAGCGGCGTGCAGATCCCGCCGGCATTGACCGGCAGCGGGGATCCGTCAGATGGCGCCGCGGCGGAGGAGTATCTGTCGGAAAAAGACAACGGGCCGAATTCCGGCTGGATGTATGCGGTCAACGATGAAGAACCGGGGACCGGCGTGGGCAAATATTTCCTGGAGGATGGAGATGAGGTCATCCTGTTCTACAGTGATGATTATACCAAGGAAGCATCTGCCCTGCCCTACATAGACCCTGATCCGGAAGACCCGGACCCACAGCCGGCTAAGGTGATCAAAGGACATTCATACAAGGCCGGCGGCAGCCTTTACACAGTGACGAAGGTGGCCGGGGAGAAGAAGTCTGGCGCAGTGACACTTCGCACAGCGAAGAATAAGAAGTCGGTGACAGTTCCAGCGAGCGTCCGTCTGGCTGACGGGAAGCGGTATCTGGTGAAGGGGATCGGGCCCCGGGCCTTTGCCAAGAGCCGGGCAAAGACGGTGACGGTAAAGACAAAACTCCTGAACAAGACTTTGGTGAAGCGAAGCCTGAAGGGGTCGAAGGTCAAAACGATAAAGGTCAAGGTGGGCAAGAAAAAGGTCAACAGGAAATACGTGAAGAAGTATAAGAAGATCTTTACGAAGAAAAATGCCGGCAAAAAAGTAATTGTGAAATGATTGGTGGGAGGATATAGTATAGTAAAATAATATTAAAGGAGGAGAGATTATGAGAGGTAAAAAAACATTGCTGCTCACAGTGGCAGGTATGGCGGTATGCCTGATCGCAGCCTTTGGGATGACTGGCTGCGGATCTCAGACCGAAGAGGCGCCGCCGGAGGAGACCACAACTGTAGAGGAGACTACCACAGCTCCGCAGACCGAGGCTCAGCCCCAGTCCCAGGAGGGACAGGAGATCGGAGAGGACGCTGCTCTTGAGATCGCGCTGAAGGATGCCGGCCTTAGTAAGAATGAAGTGGATTATTCCAACGCCCATCTCGATTACGACGATGGCAGGACGGAGTATGAAGTGGACTTCAGAAAGGGCAATATGGAATACGACTACTCCATCGATGCCTTCACAGGAGAGATCCTGGAGCACGAGTCCGAAGTCGACGATGACTGATCCCGGACACAGGGACCAGACCCGGGCAAAATAAGCCCGGACAAACAGAAATGAAAACGGCGGGTGATCGACCCCGCCGTTTTTTTTGCAATGGATAGGCGCGGCTTTCGCGCCGGCGTCAACTGGGACTTCGCGCGCCGTCAGCTGGGGCTTCGCGCGGCCGGTCCAGCCTTTGCGCCCGATGCCTTCTAGACGTTGACTTCCGCTGTAATGCCCAGAGCCTCCTTGTTGGCATCGAGGATGGGCTGGATGACTTCAGCCAGGAATTCCGCGGTCTGCTGAGGAGCCCGGCCGACGTAATTCTCCGGACGCATGACCTTCTGCAGGGATTCCATATCGGTCCCGAAGGCCGGATCAGCGGCGATCCTCTCCAGAAGATCATTGGCTTCGCCTTCTTCCTTGACCCTGCGGCCGGCTGCCATGGAGTGGACCCGGATCTTCTCGTGGAGCTCCTGCCGGTTGCCGCCGGCCTTGACCGCGTCCATCATGACGTTTTCGGTGGCCATGAAGGGCAGCTCGGACATGAGGCGCTTCTCGATGACCTTGGGGTAAACGACCAGGCCGTCGGCAACGTTCATGTAGAGAGTCAGCACGCCGTCCAGGGCCAGGAAGGCCTCGCTGATGCTGACCCGCTTGTTGGCGGAATCGTCCAGGGTCCTTTC
The DNA here is from genome assembly GCA_946631075.1 of uncultured Bacillota bacterium. Taxonomy (GTDB): domain Bacteria; phylum Bacillota; class Clostridia; order Peptostreptococcales; family Anaerovoracaceae; genus Lentihominibacter. The sequence goes on from CAMOZS010000187.1 coordinate 2,286, forward strand.
GAACCACTGGGTCGCGGCAGTGATCATGGGGTTCATGCAGTCACTGATGATGTAATTGGAAATGGCAGCGATCCGCTCGCTTCTCATGGGGTTGCGCTTGTAGGCCATGGCGGAAGAACCGATCTGACCTTTTTCGAAAGGCTCCTCGACTTCCTTCAGGTGCTGGAGCAGGCGGATGTCGTTGGAGAATTTGTGAGCGCTCTGTGCGATCCCGGCCAGTACTGCCAGTACCCGGGAATCGATCTTCCTGGAATAGGTCTGCCCGGAAACAGCGTAGCAGCTGTCAAAGCCCATCTTCTCAGCGATCTTCGCCTCCAGCTGCTTGCACTTGTCGTGGTCGCCTTCGAAGAGCTCAAGGAAGCTGGCCTGAGTTCCGGTCGTGCCCTTGGACCCCAGCAGTTTGAGAGAACCGATCAGATAGTCCAGATCCTCCAGGTCAAAAGTCAGATCCTGCAGCCACAGGGTAGCCCGCTTGCCCACGGTGGTCGGCTGGGCCGGCTGGAAGTGGGTGAAGGCCAGGGTGGGCAGATCCTTGTATTCATCCGCGAACTTTGCCAGGGCAGCGATGACATTGATCAGTTTTTTGCGGATCAGCTGCAGGCCTTCCCGCATGATGATCAGATCCGCGTTGTCGGTGACATAGCAGGAGGTCGCGCCCAGATGGATGATGCCTGCCGCGTCCGGGCACTGGAGCCCGTAGGCGTAAACATGGCTCATGACGTCGTGGCGGACGATCTTCTCTCTGGCCTTGGCTTCATCATAGTTGATGTCTTCGATGTGTTCCTTCAGCTGGTCGACCTGGGCCTGTGTGACCGGAAGACCGAGCTCCATTTCGGATTCGGCCAGGGCGATCCAGAGCCTGCGCCAGGTCGAGAATTTCTTATCCGGGGAAAAGAGGTATTTCATCTCCGGTCCGGCGTACCGCTCGGAGAAGGGACTGGTGTATTCGTTGTTCATTTAAATGCCTCCTGTTTGCGCTGTATTCGCTGTACTTGTTCTGAATTAGCTGCACCAATTTTACCACATCACAGGAAAAAAGGGTATCCTGTTT
>CAMOZS010000188.1 GCA_946631075.1 uncultured Bacillota bacterium
GGGAGACGCGCAAGTGAATCGGAAGACGAAAGGGTAATAAGGAGGACGAGAGTGTGAAACTGGAATTGATCACGACAGCGGCCTTCGGCCTGGAAGCGGTGGTGAGACGGGAGATCGAGGCCCTGGGCTATACGGTCATCCGCACGGAAGACGGCAAGATCACCTACGCCGCCGATGAGCGGGGGATCGTCCGGTCCAATCTCTGGCTGCGCTGCGCAGACCGGGTCCTGGTGAAGATCGATGAGTTCGAGGCGCCGGATTTTGAGACCCTGTACCAGCACTGCATGGGGATAGCCTGGGAGGAATGGATCCCCGCCGACGGCAAGTTCGTCGTCACCTGCACGACGGTCAAGTCGAAGCTGCATAACGAACCGGCCTGTCAGCGGACAGTCAAAAAAGCCATAGTGAACCGGCTGCAGGATTTTTATGTGACCGAAGAGCTTCCGGAGACGGGAGCCGAGTATCCGGTCAAACTGACCTTGCTCAAGGACAGGGCCACCCTGACCCTGGATACCAGCGGGGCAGGCCTTCATAAGCGGGGCTACCGGGTGGCGGACGTTGTCGCTCCCATCAAGGAGACCCTGGCGGCGGCCCTGGTCCAGCTGTCTTTTTGGAAAGAAGGCAGGATCATGGTGGATCCCTGCTGCGGAAGCGGGACCATCCCCATCGAGGCAGCCATGATCGGCATGGATATCGCCCCGGGCCTGAACCGCACATTTATAAGCGAGGGATGGGAACAGGTTCCGTCCAGCCTTTGGAAGGAGGAGAGGGCGGAAGCCTTCGGACGGATCCGGACTGATGCCAAGCTGGAACTGTACGGCTATGACATCGACCGCAGGGCGGTAGCGGCGGCCAGGGAAAACGCCATCGAGGCGGGGGTGGATGAGCAGATCCGTTTCTGCCGGGCGGATGTCAACCGGCTGATCGGCTCTCCCGGTACGGCGGGCCCCGCGGGGAAGGACCCCTGGCACGGTCAGGGATCGGTCGTTTTCGTGACCAACCTGCCTTACGCCATCCGGATCGGGACCACGGAGGAACTGGAAGAGATCTACGGGACCCTGAGGAAGATGATGGAGGATGAGCCCAGCTGGAGCCTTTTCCTGATCACCGCCGATAAAAAGGCGGAGGAGGCCCTGGGACGGAAGGCCGACCGCCGGCGCAAGCTCTACAACGGCAACATCGAGACCACCTACTATCAGTATCATGGAGCCAAGAAATAGCGAACAATATATTGTGTTTTGGAAAAGAATGTAATATAATGAATTGTCAGAATATAATAAGTACAAGAAGGAGATATGGGATGAGAAAACGCGTTGGAATCATGATCGCGGCACTTATGGCCGCGGTGATGATATTTTCCATTACCGGCTGCGGACAGCAGTCAGATGAAGATACATTCGAAGGCTCTCTGGTCAATGCCCAGAACAATGTCCTGGTGGTAAGAGACAACACCGCCTATGTGCGGCAGTTCTACACCAACGACAAGACGGTCTTCTCCTACGAGAACGGGACGGCCCTGAAGCCGGGCGACAGCCTGCTGATCAGCTATCACCAGGAGGGCAGCAAATATGTCGCCAGTTCCGTGTCGGTAGCTGAGGCCCAGGAGGAGACTCTGGTCCTGCAGGGCGAGGTCACGGACCTGACCCCGGCGACGATGACGGTCAACGCCAACTCGCTGACGGTCAAGTTCACCTATAACGACAAGACCCAGGTCGAGGGCAGGCTGACCAAGGGAGATTCGGTCAGAGTCACATATTACGGAGATATCAGCGAGAATCCTTACGCCAGCGAGATCGTGGTCGAGGAGGAGAAGGCCGACGCGGCCCTCCACAAGATCTCCGGCATCGTTTCCGAGGTCAGCGGCAAGAGCATCCTGCTCAGCGTGGACTCGGCGGATGCCTTCCGTTTCAAGCTGACCGGCGATACCATTATTGATGGAAAGGCTGATCGGGTCGCGGTAGGAGATCACGTCACCCTGGTCTACTCGGGAAATCTGAAGAATGATCCTTCCCTTCACCGGGTGGAGATCACAGAGAAGGCCAAGAAGGACAAGCAGGAACTGATGGTCATCGACGGAACGGTCGAGAAATACACCGACAAGACCATCGTGATCAATACCGGAGCCAAGGTCTACACCTTCAAGGTGAACAAGAACACCCAGTACAGCGGATCGACCATGCCGAAGAAGGGGGTCAAGGCTACCATCACCTACAAGGGCAAGCTGAAGGAGAAGCCGGTAGCGGTCGCTGTTTTCTGCAAGAAGGTCAAGAATCAGCAGAAGGAGACCAAGAAGACCGAGGCCACCAAGGCGACCAAGGAAACCAAGGCGACCAAGGCCACTAAGGAGACAAAAGAGACTGAGGCTACAGAGGTCACGGATCCAAGTGAAGAGACTGATCCAAGTGAGCCGACCGATCCCAGCGAAGAGACGGATCCCAGCGATGTGACGGAACCGTCGGAAGAGACGGAGGCCTCAGAGGAAACGGAAGCATCGGAAGAGACTGAGCCGGCAACTGAGGAAACGGAGCCCTCTGAAGAAGAAACAGAAGCTCCCACAGAGGAGACAGAAGCTTCCGCTCCGCCGGAGCCGGTGACGGTCAAGGCCAAGGGCGTGATCCTGGTCTGGGGAGATTCCTGCACCATCCGCCAGAATGACGGTTCCAAGCTGGAACTGGATCCGTCCGAGACGACCATCTCCAGCGGATACTTCCCCGAAGAAGGAGACACGGTCCAGATCACCTATGACCTGGATTCCATGAAGCTGCTCGATATTCAGCTGGTCAGCAGACCGGATTAGGATATATCAAGACATGCATAAGTTTTAGAGAATTAAAAAAGAAAGGGAAAGATTATGAGAAAGATCATTTCGTATCTGATCGCGGTCAGCATGGTGATCACGATGATCCCGACTGCAGTCTTCGCGGCGCAGCCGGCAGATGATCAGCAGCCTGCTGCAGTGACAGAAGAGCTCGGCTCTGATGAACTGCAGGCTCCTGAGGAATCGGATCTGACGCTGGACGAGGAAGAACCGCTTGATCAGGAGGAACCACAGGAAGAGGAGGGACCGGTCTTTGAGGACCTGACCCTTCAGGAAGGTGAGGAAGCCCAGGGATGGAAGTCCGATGACGGTATCCACTGGTACTACCTCAGGTCGGATGGCCTCAGGGCCATGGGCTTCGTCCTTCTCGGCGCCAAGTATTACTTCGAAACGACCAACGGCTATATGCAGACCGGCTGGAGGAATATCGACGGATTCCGCTATTTCTTCAATGAAACTCCCCTGAAATCCGGCGAGAAGCCGGGAGATCCGGGAGTCTTGTACG
>CAMOZS010000189.1 GCA_946631075.1 uncultured Bacillota bacterium
CACCATCCCCCGAGGACATCCGTCGGGAAATGAACACCCAGATAGAGCCGGGTCGGGCCGACCAGAACAAGAGGAATGAGAAGAAGGACCGTCAGGATCATGGCGGTCTTTTTGCTGTAATAAAGCGGACCGCCGGCCGGTGCAGCTCCCCCTTCGGCAGGCCCAGCCTTTGCATAATGCCAGACCAGCCAGATGGCCAGGCCATAAAAGACCATACTGCCTTCGGAATGGCCGCTGGGAAAAGAGAAGCCGCCTTCCTCGACCAGATGAAGGACCTCCGGACGGGGCCGACAGACCAGATCTTTGATCTGATGGTTCACGAGGGTCATGGCCAGGGATGCGGCAGACAGAGGCAGGCCGAAGGTCAGACGGGTCCGGGGGATGATCAGCAGGACCAGGCAGGCCGCGATGATAAAATGGCGATTGGCCGCATTGGTCATGGCGATGACTGCCGGTGTCAGGGCTTCCGAGCGAAAGCCGCAGAAGAAAGCCAGGACCGGATCGTCGAAACCAGCGGTGCGGCCGCTTTCGACCAGGACCAGCAAAAGTATGAAGCCGCCCGCGCAAAGGCTGGCCAGCAGGCGGCGAAGGATCGTCTTATTGGAATCTGTCATGATCTGTGCTCCTCTGTCTGACCCTATGATATACCAGAATGGTGTGAGAAACAAATTAAGATGGTCGCTATTTTTTCCGGAACATGGTAAAATGGGAAAAACGAAAAGCAGGAGGAAGCGAAATGACCAAAGAGCCGACTTTGATTATAATGGCCGCGGGCATGGGTTCCCGTTACGGAGGACTCAAGCAGGTCGAGAAAATGACAAACACGGGAGAGATCATTCTCGATTTTTCTCTTTATGACGCCATGATGGCTGGATTCAAGAGGGCGGTCTTCGTGATCCGGGAGGAGCACCGGGATATTTTCCGGGAGCTGGTGGATGAGCGGGCCGGCCGCTTCATGGAGATCGAGTACGCCTATCAGAAGCTGGATGACATCCCGGAAGGTTTCCAGATCCCCGAGGGAAGGGAAAAACCCTGGGGGACCGGGCACGCCATCTATGCCTGCAGAAACCTGATCGACGGCCCCTTCGCCGTGATCAACGCCGACGACTACTACGGCCCCCAGGGCTTCGTCGATATATACGATTACCTGACCAGCCATGAGGACGGCCAGCTGATGGAGATGTGCATGGCCGGCTATATCCTGAGAAACACCATCACCGAGAACGGGCATGTGGCCAGGGGCGTCTGCCAGATGGATGAGGAGGGTTTCCTGACCAGCATCACCGAGCGGACCAAGATCATGAGGCAGCCGGAGGGCATCGCCTTCACCGAAGACGAGGGCAAAAGCTGGACCGTGCTCCCCGATGAAACCCTGGTATCCATGAACTTCTGGGGCCTTTCCGCGGGAATGCTCCAGGCCATCGCCGGCGGGCTGGAGGATTTCTTCCGGACTAAGGTCCCGGAAAATCCCCTGAAGAGCGAGTACCTGCTGCCTGCCATCATCGACGGGCTGATCCACGCCGGAAAGGCTGAGGTCAAGGTGATCCCCTGCCAGGAGAAGTGGTGCGGCGTGACCTACAAAGAGGATTCGGAAGCCGTCAAATCGGAGCTTCAGTCCAAGAAGGACAAGGGCTATTATCCGGAGAAGCTGTGGAAATAAAAAAACACTGTATACAAGAGCAAGATCGTTAAAAAATAAAAATCGGGAGCATGCAGGAATCGCAAAAGTGCTCCCGATTTTCTTTTGCACTGGCCGCAAGATAGTACAAAAGCAGTACAGATATTTCATTGACAAATGACCGGTGCTCCGGTTAAAATCCTAACAAATAAACAGAATGTTTGGGAAATGCTAAAAAGAAAGGAAGTGATTTTTTGACGAACACAATGAAGAATGTCAGAGTGCTGGCGATCGCAGTCGCTGTGCTGTGCGCCATCGCATTCATGCCGCTCCTGTCCGACTCCATGCAGTCACACGCTGCATCCAAGCTGAAGGTATCCAAGTCTTCAGTCACGATCACAGGATACGGCAAGACCGTCAAGGTTACCGCGAAGGGACTGAAGGCCAAGGAACTGAAGAAAGTGACCTGGACTTCCAGCGATAAGAAGATCGCGACAGTTACCAAGAAGGGCAAGACCGCGACCATCAAGGCAGTTTACAACGGTACAGCCACGATCACAGCCAAGTATAAGAAGCAGACAAAGAAGATCAAGGTTACAGTCAATGTCGCGAATCCATCCGTGACCGGAAACTATCAGACAGAAGGAACCATCTACGCACTCCTGTATCAGGAGTCCGCGGAAGTTGCGGCTCTGCAGCAGCAGGCATTCAGTCTGGCCAAGATCAGGATCGATGAGTTCCTGGAAGATCATGAAGGCAGCGGTGAGGGATACGCGATCGTGACCGACATCGACTCCACCATCGCAGATGACACCTGTTATGTTGCAGGCGCGGTACTGGATTCCGCAGGAAGAGTCGCTCTGGGAATGGAGCCCTGGAACAACGACGACTGGAACGGATATTATGAAGCGGTTGCTACAACAGCAGACACCGTGATCCCGGGCGCGAAAGAATTCGTAGATTACACCTACGAAAAGGGCTTTGAGTGGTACTACATCACTAACAGACCTTACTATGAACTGGATCTGACCGTACAGCAGCTGTACAATCAGGGATTCCTGGAGAAGGCTCCAGATGCAGACAACAACGGTAAGCCGGATCTGGTTGATGCATTCGCAGTACTGAGCGAAGACCCGGATGGTGATGGCCCGTTCCAGACCTATCAGGATTATTACTACTATGGGGATGAAGAACTGGGCGCTCTGGATGCAGATGGATGGATGAGCGTATATGATAACGCAGCATATACGAGCGCACTGAATGGCACCGGCAAAGTCGAAATGACTCCGCAGAGCTTCTCTGTTGCCAATGACTACAGAGTACAGGTGCAGGGCACCGATTTCGACAGTGACAAGGGCTGGAGACGTGCAAATGTTGCCAAGAAGGTTGGCGGTTATGATAACATCGTCATGTATCTGGGCGATTCCATCAACGATATGGTTTCCGATTATGAGACCAAGTACCCGGATATCTGGGGCGGAGAAGACAGATGGGACGGCAACGGTGCTGACTTCACAAGAAAGCAGTTCAACGATACCAGAACGGCAAATGCTTCCAAAGATTACTGGGCAGAGCACTGGGGCAATGACTTCATCGTCCTTCCGAATGCGACCTACGGTGACTGGTACAAGACCACCTGGGCCAAGGGCAAGGATCCGGACAAGAGACATGATTCCGGAACCAGAGCAGGCCAGCAGG
>CAMOZS010000190.1 GCA_946631075.1 uncultured Bacillota bacterium
TCCCGGCCCGCCGCTTCTTCCCGGCCAGCCTTATCCCGGCCCGCCGCTTCTTCCCGGCCAGCCTTATCCCGGCCCGCCGCTTCTTCCCGGCCAGCCTTATCCCGGCCCGCCGCTTCTTCCCTGCCGTCAGCATTCGATCCCTCTGCGGGAGAGGACCCCCTGGCGGTAGTAGTGTTTGATCTCCTTCATCTCTGTGACCAGATCGGCATGGCCGATCATTTTTTCTGTGGCGCCCCGTCCGGTGATGACCAGTTCCGTCCCTTCCGGCTTGCCGTCCATCAGGGCGACCACCTCATCTTCATCCAGCAGGCCCATGGAGACCGGGATGGTCAGTTCATCCAGGATCACCACATCGTAATCCCCGCTCATCAGGACCTCCCTGACCCTGGCAAGCCCAGCCTTTGCGGCTTCGATGTCCTCCGCCGACACCTCCCGGCCGATAATGCAGCCCGCCTCGATGCCGAAGAGCTCCACGTCCACCTCCGGGAACCGGTCCCTGAGGATGCCGATCTCGCCGTACTCCATCTCCTTGATGAATTCGCCCATGAAGACCCGAAGGCCCGCCCCGGCAGCCCGCATGGCAAGGCCCATGGCCGCCGTCGTCTTGCCCTTTCCCCCGCCGGTATAGATCTGGACATAACCCCTGGTCATGGGATCGATGGTGAATTTATCTGTCATGGTTTTTCCCTCCTCGCGCGCAGTGGATCAGGTGGATCAAAAGGTATATAAGGGCGATCACGCCCACGGAGAACAGGCCGTAGCCCGCCAGGTACCACCGGTCTCCCGTAAGCCCTGCGATCAGCTCAAGCGGCGTTCCCTCCGGCGGCCAGTGGACGAACATGTAGTTGCAGTCAAAGGCTATGTCGAAGGAGTAGACCGGCGGCACCACGCAGGCCAGGAAGATCAGCTCATAATGCATATGTCTTATGCAAAGGCTGGTCCATCCCTGTTTCAGGCACAGGACGGGATACAGCACCAGAAGCCCGTGCCAGACGAAGCCGTAGAGATTCATGAAATTCCATACGGGATACAGGTGGGCCCAGTCCGGAAAAAGCAGAGCCGCCGCAGCGCCCGGCAGGATCAGGATGGTCCCGATCTCGCTGAAGATCCCCCTCCATCTCTCCGATCCGCAGAAACCGATCAGAAGGAAAACGAAGACCCCCAGCCCGCACAGGTGCAGGGGCAGATAGCCTATGCCGAAGTGACCGGTCCGGATCAGGAAACCGTCCTTAAACAGTTCAAGGCAGATCATGCAGACCGGGATGATCTTCATGACCCGGTCCCGCCGCCCTTCATCCTGCCGGACGAACCATCTTACGGCAAAAACGATGAGCACTGCGATCACAGCCAGGGTGATCCAGTGCTCCATGCTGAATCTGCCGTATCCCGCATCCGGGGGCAGATCTTGGTACTGTGTCCAGAAAGTACCGCTCATCATCTTCCGAATCTGAACTGGAAACCCTTGTGCAGGCCCCTGGCCTTGTGATCGATGGTTCCGGTCCAGTCCATCTCCGGGTATTCGTCCCGGGTCAGGATCCGGACCCCGTCGACCTCGATCACGGTATCATTCACCCTTTCCACATCGGGATACAGGGTGACGGCCATGCTACAGCAGCCGCTTCTGGCGGGGCTGAACCGGATGGCCTTTCCCTCTGCCTGCAGTTCCAGGGCCGCCTCTCTTGCGGCCTCGGTCAGTCGGATGTCGTACTTCTTACCCATAACGCCCCTTTCGCTGTCTTTACAGCATCTCCTGGAATCCCGGAACGAAGAGGTGCCTCGGGATACCGTCGACCATGATCGGCTGGACATCGCCCTGGATCAGAGGCCGTACGTAGGTGATGAACTCATCGGTGACGCCGGTGCCTTCCTTGTTGATCCAGGATCTGGGGACCAGTTTCTCATCGTTAGCGATCTTGTGAACGTCCTTGACCTCGGTGCCTGCCTGATAGGGATCATCGGAGGTACGAACGATAACAGCCATCAGTCCGCTCAGACCTTCATCCGCTGCCTTCAGGGCCGCTCCGCCGACCTCATAAGCCTCCAGGATATCGATCCTGGAAACGAAGTGGCCGGCCGCTCTCTGCAGGGATGAGAATTCGATGGCTCTGGTCTTGCAGCCGATCTCCTCGGAGATCCGGCGGCACAGGAAGGCCGCGGTACCGGCCAGCTGCTTGTGGCCGAAAGCGTCGGTATAGACCGGGGAGCCCTCGTTCTCGGTGACATACTTGCCGTCAGCGGTCTTGACACCTTCGGATACGCAGATGACGACAGATGCCTTCTTCTCAAGCAGCTGTCTGGTCTTCTGGAGGAACTTGTCCAGATCGAATGGAACTTCCGGCAGGTAGATAGCGTCCGGCCCGTCGCAGTCCTCGCCCTTGGCCAGAGCGGATGCTCCCGTCAGCCAGCCGGCGTTTCTTCCCATGATCTCGACCACGATGACCTGCCCGTGCTCCGTCTCCAGACTCCAGCTGTCCCGGATGACTTCCTTGACGGATGTGGCGATGTATTTGGCCGCGGATCCGTATCCCGGAGTGTGGTCGGTCAGAGCCAGGTCGTTATCGATGGTCTTGGGGCATCCGACGAAGCGGATCTTGGAGCCGAACACCAGGGCGTAATCCGACAGCTTCTTGATGGTATCCATGGAGTCGTTGCCGCCGATGTAGATGAAGCAGTCGATTTCCAGCTCATCGAGGATGGCAAATATCTTCTCATAGGTCTCGATCTCCTCGTGGATCTCCGGCAGCTTGTATCTGCAGGATCCCAGATAGGCTGCCGGCGTTCTCTTCAGCAGTTCCTCGTCCAGGCCGGTCTTGATGTGCTGGGACAGATCGATGTATCTTCCCTCCATCAGACCCTGGACTCCGTGGATCATTCCATAGACTTTTTTGTAGCCTCTCTCCTTCGCGGTCCGATACACCCCGGCCAGGGATGCGTTGATCGCTGCAGTAGGACCTCCGGACTGTCCTACGATGACGTTTCTCTTCTTTTGTTTCATCATGCTAAATTCTCCTTCAAAAACCTTTGTAGAACAGTCTATACCAAAATGGTTGTTTTTTCAATGCCTTTCTCCTGAGACGCCCCGCTTTCCCCTAGCGGTCGAAGACCGTATAATCCCGTTCGAAGAGTTCCTCGCTGATCTGCTGATGGAGAAACTGCTCTGGCAGCCGCTCCTCCAGCCTTTGGGAAATGAACTTCTTGCTCTTGCCCGCCCACTTGGGCAGACCGGCCCTCTCCTGGATGTGGGCCAGCTCCGACTTCCAGAGCAGGCTCAGTTTGTTCTGCAGCCTGGCCTTAGGGTTGGGCGCCGCTTCCCGGA
>CAMOZS010000191.1 GCA_946631075.1 uncultured Bacillota bacterium
CAAAATCAAGCCTTATGCCTGCTCCCGTTGCAGCCCAGCCTTTGCATTATAAAAATCTGCAACAGAACAAGGGAATCTGTTGCAGATTCTGTATTATTCAGCGAGAAGAGACAACAGCGAAAGAAAAATGCAACAAAACAACGGCGATCGGCACCATTTGATTTCAGGTTTGCCTACGGGTAAATGAATGATAGAATACTCATTGATCAGGCAGGTCAACAATGATCCGGCCCCGTAGCTACTTGATCATGGTCACGGCCTCGAATCTGTGTTAGAATCAAAGCATCATTCACAGGAAGGGCATCAAGATCAGGAGGAATTTAAGAAACTATGAAATACATCGAACTGAAGATCCACGCCTCCCGCCAGGGCGTTGAAATGGTCACGGAAATGCTGATGAGAAACGGGATCACCGCCATCAGCGTGGACGATCCGGCGGACCTGCAGGATATCCTGGACAAGAAGAACGAATACGGCTGGGATTACATCGACGACGCGGTTAAGGATCGGCCGGACCGGGAGCCCCAGGTCAAGGTCTACCTGGACGACACGGAGGAAGGCCGGGAGCAGCTGCAGCAGCTGAAGATCGAGGTCATGAAGCTCAAGAGCCTGGAGCTGGAAGGCAAGTTCGGCTGGGATGTGGACTTCGGCCGCCTCTATGCCGAGGCTGAGGTGGTCGACGATGAGGCCTGGAAGGACAAGTGGAAGGAATACTTCAAGCCGGCCCGGATCACGGACCGGATCGTGGTCTGCCCCTCATGGGAGGAGTTCGAAGCAGGCCCTCAGGATCTGGTGATCGACATCGACCCGGGCATGGCCTTCGGGACCGGCACCCACGAAACCACCAGACTTTGCATGGCCCTCATGCAGCTCTATCTCGCAAAGGCTGGGATCGGCTCGAACTCGGGACAAGCGGCCGAGCAGGCTGGAGCTTCCGCCCGCGTCCTTGACGTTGGCTGCGGATCCGGGATCCTGTCCATCGGAGCAGCCCTGCTGGGAGCATCGGAAGTGACCGGGGTGGAGATCGACCCGGACGCCGTCGCCGTAGCCAAAGAAAACGTAGAGAAAAACGGTCTGTCTGACCGGATCCGGATCCTGGAGGGAGACCTGACCGAGGGCCTGGACCTGGAGGCGGACATCATCGTCGCCAACCTGATGGCGGACCTGGTCATGCGGCTTGCGGGACCAGCAAGGGACCATCTGGCTGAGCACGGCGTATTCATCTCCTCAGGCATCCTGGTGGAGAAGCGGGAGATCGTCAGTCAGGCCATTCGAAGCGCCGGATTCACCATCGAAAAAGTCGTGACCGACGGGGAATGGTGCGCGATCGCCGCGAGGAAATAGGAAGACGCGATTGAAGAGACAGGCCCGCCGCAGTGATCCTGCGGCGCCTGACTATGGGAGCACGGAGGAAGTATGAGCCGGTTTTTTGTTTCGCCTGACCAGGTCGGCGCGAATCTGATCACGATCGAAGACAGAAATGATCTTCATCATATGAAAAAAGTCCTGCGCCTTGGACCTGGCGATGAGGTAGATATTTCCGATGGTTCGGCCTGGGAGTACCGGGCCAGGATCGAATACCTGGAAGCGGACATGGCCCAGCTGCAGATCCTGGACAAGCAGAGCTTCGCGACGGAGCCGGCCACCCGGGTGACCCTCTATCAGGGGATCCCCAAACAGGGGAAGATGGAGACCATCATCCAGAAATGTGTGGAACTGGGCGTCCACCGGGTCGTACCGGTCTTCATGGACCGGACCGTGGTCGTCGACAAGGGCAATTTTCAGAAGAAGATCGACCGCTGGCAGAAGGTCTCCGCGGAAGCGGTCAAGCAGTGCCGGCGGGGGATCATCCCCGAAGTGTCCGGCGCCATGCGGATGAAGGAGGTCCTGGCCGACCTGGCCGGATCCTATGATCTGATCCTGATCCCCTACGAAAACGAAGACGGGACCACCATCAAGGACGTGCTCCGGAGCCTTCCTGCAAAATCTGGAGACGCCGCGGCGCCAGAGACCGCGACCCTGAAGCCCGATGCTCCCGTGACCATCGCGGTCCTGATCGGGCCGGAAGGGGGATTCAGCGAAGAAGAAGTAGCTATGGTGACCGGGGCCGGGGGCAGGTCAGTCAGTCTGGGAAGGACGACCCTGCGCACGGAGACCGCCGGCATGGCGGCCCTGGCCATGATCATGTATGAGCTGGAGCTCTAAGTCAGGCCGGAGCGGTCGGACCGCAAACGGCAGATCGACAGGCCGGAGCGGTCGGACCGCAAACGGCAGATCGGAGTAATCAAAATGAAGATCGTATTTCTGGACCACGAGGTCATCGACCGGGGAGACATCTCCTGGGAAAAGGTCGAGGCCCTGGGAGAACTGAAGGTATATAAACAGAACAGCTCGGACGAGGAAGCCATCGAGCGGCTTGCCGGAGCGGACGCGGTCATGATCGACGAATATCCCATCAACAGGAGGATCATGGAAGCCTGTCCCGACCTGAAATTCATAGGACCCGCGACCACCGGCTACAATCACATCGACCTGGAATGCGCTAAAGAGAAGGGCATCGCCGTTTGCAACGTGCCCGCATATTCCACCGAAGCCGTAGCCCAGCACGCTTTTGCCCTGCTCCTAGCCCTGACCAATCAGATCGGCGGATTCGACGGGGATCTCCATAACGGCAAATGGAACAGCAGTGTCGGAACAGCTTATACACCCAGGTCCATCCAGCTTTTGGACGGGAAGACCATCGGAATCGTCGGTTACGGAAACATCGGACGGAAAACCGCCCAGATCGCCGAAGCCTTCGGCATGAAGGTGAACGTATACAGCCAGGATCCGGAAAAAGCCATCCGGTCCGATGTGGTCAGTCTTCACTGCCCCCTGACCGCCGAAAACCGGGGGATGGTGGACCAGGCTTTTCTGGACAGGATGAAGGACGGGGCTTTCCTGATCAACACGGCCAGGGGAGGCCTGCTGGATGAAGAGGCGGTGGCCCGGGCCCTGCGGACCGGCAAGCTGGCCGGACTGGGGGCGGACGTTCTTTCCTCGGAGCCGCCGGAGCCGGACAATCCGCTGCTGACCGCGCCGGGCTGCATCCTGACGCCCCACATCGCTTTTACGCCGGTGGAGATCCGCCAGCGGGTCATCGATATCTGCGCCGACAACCTGCGCAGCTTCATCGAGGGCGGCCGGATGAACCGGATCGTGTGAGCCGGCAGGCGCGGACAAGTAACAGACAGAAGGAAAACCA
>CAMOZS010000192.1 GCA_946631075.1 uncultured Bacillota bacterium
GAATACGATGACCTCCGTCTTATCCGCGGAAGCGGCGTCATCGGCCTCTCCCTCACCGGATCCCGATCCGCCGCAGGCGGTAAAAACAAATCCCATCGCAAGTACTAATAATGCTGCCAATAACTTCCTGTTCATAAAAACCTCTCTTTCTGTTGCGATTGTGTTGGATTTTTATGACTCTTGTAACTGACCTTACTCATTTTTGTGCAAAGGCTGGCCCGCCCTCACTTGCGGGCGCAGTCGTGTTTTCTGCCGAGCATGATCTCCAGGCCGTGTCCCAGAGAAGGCAGGACGAACTCCAGGTTCTCCTTCACTGCCTTGGGGCTTCCGGGCAGGTTGATGATCAGGGTCTGCCCCCGGATCCCGCTGACTGCCCGGGACAGCATGGCCCGCGGTGTCTTGGTCATGGAATAGGCCCGCATGGCTTCCGCGATCCCCGGGGCCATGCGGTCGCAGACCGCGGCCGTTGCCTCCGGCGTGATGTCCCGCGGAGAAAACCCTGTGCCCCCGGTGGTGAAGACCACGTTGACCTGCCTTTGGTCGGCCAGCCGGATCAGGGTCTTCTCGATGGTCTGACGGTCGTCCGGGATCAGGACTCCTTCGATGACCTCATAGCCAGCTTCACTTACGATCTGCTCGATCAGCGGACCGCTCTCATCGACACGTTCTCCTCTGGCTCCCTTATCGGACATGGTGACCCAGGCAGCGGTAAAGGGCCGGTCTGCTTCCGGGGGGATCTCGGTCACTTCATCTCCCGGCCGGATCCTGCCGCCCTTCAGAACCTTGGCGAATACGCCCTCCCTGGGCATAATGCAGTCACCGACCATATGAAAGATGGCGCAGTGACTGTGGCACTCCTTGCCGATCTGTGTCATCTCCAGGAGGGCTCCCTCATCTTCTCCGTTTCTTTCGACAGATTCATCTCCCGCCGGCGCGCCGCCCCCGATCCGGAAACGGGTCCCCACAGGAAGACTTCGGAAGTCGAATCCTTCGATGATCAGGTTTTCACCGAAGGCCCCGAAATCGACGTCGGCCCCTTTCGCGCGAAATGCCTCGATCTTCTCCAGGCCCAGCAGACTCACCTGCCGGTGCCAGTTACCCGCGTGGGCATCACCTTCGATTCCGTGATCCTCCCGCAGGACAGCCGATTCCACCGGCACTTTCTGCGTTCCTTTTTTTTCACTGATACATATGGCAATCAGTTTTCCCATTTTTATTCTCCTTTCGGCTGCCAATGGCGCCGCTTCATCCTCCGATCTGCATCATGGCGCGGCGGTCGACCGTGCCCCGGTCTTCAAATGTATGGCCCGCCGGCTTTTTATCGATCGCCTCGGCCAGCGCCTGCCGCAGGCCTTCCTCCGAGCCCTCCGCCAGAGCCGGCTTCAGGCTGATGCTGTCCTCATAGCAAAGGCAGGGCTTGACTTCGCCCTGGCTGGTCAGGCGGATCCGGTTGCAGCTCCCGCAAAAGCTGGAGTGCATGGCGCTGATCAGGCCGATGGCGCCTGTCTGGCCGGCCCGCCGGTAGTAGACAGCCGGTCCGTTTCCGTGGACCCGGTCATCCCGGACCAGATCCGGATACAGCTGTTCCAGCCTCTTCAGGACCGCCTCGTTGGAGAGGCCGGTCTCCGGCCGGCCGAATCCGATAGGCATGATCTCGATGAAACGCACATCGATGCCCCGGTCGAAGGCCAGGTCCGCGAAAGCTGGCAACTCGTCCTCGTTGAAGCCCCGCTGCAGCAGGCAGTTGACCTTGGTCCGGATACCTCTGGCAATAGCCGCGTCCAGCCCTTCAAGCGTGTCCTCCAGCCTGCCCCCGCAGGTGATCTGCCGGAACCGGTCCTCCCGCAGCGAATCCAGGCTGATATTGATCCCGTCGATCCCCGCCTCCCGCAGGGCCCCGATCTGGCCTGCCAGCAGCTGGCCGTTGGTGGTCAGGGTAACCTGGTCCACTCCGTCTATCTGCCGGATCTCCCCGCAAAGCCGCGCACAGCCTTTGCGGACCAGAGGCTCGCCCCCGGTCACCTTGAACTTGCGGATGCCAAGTCCCGCCGCGGCCCGGCAGACCCGCAGGATCTCCTCATAGGTCAGGATCTGGCTCATGGAGACCTTCTCGATCCCATCCTCCGGCATGCAGTAGCGGCAGCGCAGATTGCAGCGGTCCGTGATGGATATCCGCATATAGTCGATGTTTCTTCCGTATTTATCTAACATTTTCCGAACCCGCAGTTGGGGAAAGTACAGACGTCGCAGTCCAGGCAGAGCCCGCCTTTGCCCATCCGGTCAAAATCGGCCTTGGTCAGGATCTCGCCGGCGATGACTCTGGGCAGGACCAGGTCAAAGATTGTCCGTTTCGCGTACATGACGCAGCCGGGAAGGCCCATGACCGGAATCTGCTTTTCGCCGTAATAGGCCAGCAGGAACATTGCCCCCGGCAGGACCGGCGCCCCGTAGGTCACCACGCTGCCGCACACTCCCCGGATGGCCGCCGGGGTCTTATCGTCCGGATCCACGCTCATGCCGCCGGTGCAGAGGATCATGTCCGCCCCCTCCTCCAGCAGCTTGCGGATGGCCGCCTCGATGTGCCCGTTATCATCATCGCTGTATTCGTGGCCGACGACCTCCGCGCCCAGCTCCGTCACCTTGTCGATGACCACCGGGGTAAAGGTGTCCTTGATCCTCCCGTGGAAGACCTCGTTTCCCGTCGTGACGATACCGACTTTTTTCTTCTGCAAAGGCTGGACCCGCAGGATGGGAGCGCCTCCGCTCATCTCCCTTGCTTTGGCCTCGACCTTTTCCATTTTCTCTTTTTCGATGACCAGGGGGATGATCCTGGTGCCGGCCAGCTTGTCTCCCTCATGGACAAGGAAGTTGCCGTGGCGGGTGGCGATCATCATCTGGCCGAAAGAGTTGACCATCTGCAGGGTCTCCTCGTCGATCTTCAGGATGCCGTCGCAGGCCGCCCGCAGCTCGATCTTGCCTTCCTTGGCCTCTCCCCGGCTGATGTTTTCTCCCAGGCAGATCCGGCAGAGCACCTCCGCCGCGTCGTTTTCGTGCATCATGGTCTCATCGTTTTCCCAGACGTAAATATGGTCCTTTCCTACGCTGAGCAGGACCGGGATATCCTCTTCCCGGATCACATGCCCCTTGCGGAAGACCGGACCCTTGCTGACGTCTTTGATGATCTGGGTGATATCGTGGCAGAGGACCTGGCCCACTGCATCTATCGTTTTCATTTCCTTCATG
>CAMOZS010000193.1 GCA_946631075.1 uncultured Bacillota bacterium
AAAAAACTCTGCCAGAACCACAGCCCTTTTGCTGTGACTGGCAGAGTTCCGATTCAGGCAGCATATGGCGATGCCCGGGCCGCCTACAGCTCCAGCCCCTCATACCGGGAGAGGAATCCCATCATCACTTCTTCGATCGCGGCGCATCCGCCCGGAACATCCGAAGCCATGTTCATGGGCAGGATGGGATCGTGAAGGGACTTGCGCAGCAGGCACCATCCATCCGGGAAGTTGATCCGCACGCCCTCGTAATTGGGTTCTTCAAGGGACAGCCCCTTTGCCTGACCTTCCTCAGACACCACAAAGGCTGCAAGCTCCTCCAGCACAGTGTCACCGTAGGCTCCGAAATCCGCCGTCCGGATCGGGATCCGGATCTCCTTCTCATCGGCCGGATCCTGCAGAGTCTCGATCAGGGACTCGATCATCTTGCCCTCTTTTTTCAGCTGGGCAGCCCGGATGACGATCTTGGTCGCCAGATAGGCCCCGTCATCCAGGAAATAGTTCTCCTTCAGAGCCGCGTGGCCGGACGTTTCTATAGCCAGCTGACAGTCGGTCCCCGCTTCATTAAGCTCGACCGCCTTGTTAATCACATTCCGGTAGCCCCGCTTGAAGCGCAGGTGCTTCAGGCCCAGATCCTTTTCCAGGAAGGCCGTCAGCTGCCGGCTGGTGATGCTGTCCGTCACGACCGTCGTGCCCGGATGGTCTTCCGCGGTCAGAGCTGCCGCCATGGCGACGATCCCGTTGCGGGCGATCTCCCTGCCCCGGCTGTCCACGGCTGCCGACCGGTCCACATCCGTATCGAAGATCAGGCCCAGGTCCGACTGAGAAGAAAGTGTCTTCATGGAAACAGAGGCCATGGCTTCCCTGTCCTCCGGATTGGGCGCGTGGTTCAGGAACATGCCGTCCGGCTCCAGATACTGACTGCTGCTGACATCCGCGCCCAGGGGCTGCAGCACTTTCTTCGCGTAGAATCCTCCGGCGCCGTTGCCCGCGTCCACCGTGATCTTAAGCCCCTGCAAAGGCTGGTCTCCCATGCCGCAGCCATCGATGATCAACCGGCGCAGGTGGGCGCTGTAGGGGGTGATGATATCCGCCCCTTCCGCAGGGAAGATGATCTCCCCGCTGCGGTGGACGAAACCATCTGCGTTGACCTTTTCGCCCAGGACCTCCAGCTCCTCCTCCGGGCTGCGGTTTCCCGCAAAGTCCAGGATCTCCGTGATGTCCTTCTTGTTCAGCCCTCCCTCAGGCGTGAAGAACTTGAACCCGTTCCGGTTAAAAGGCAGGTGGCTTGCCGTGATCATGATGGTCCCGTCACAGGCAAACTCCGGAAACACCGTTGCCATGAACATAGCCGGCGTCGATGCCAGACCGCAGTCCAGGACCCGGCATCCGTAGGGGCCAAAGCCATTCATCAGGCCATCGGTCAGCTTGGCTCCCGTGATCCTGGGATCCCGGCCCACAGCCAGCTTCAGCTCCTGAGGCTTCTTCCCGGTCCTGCGGCAGAGCCAGGCCAGAAAGCCTGTCGCTATATCCGCCGCCGCCTCCTCCGTCAGGTTGGGCATCTGCACCGGACGTCCGGCGGCCGCCTCGCCCCGGTCGACGATCGCGATTCCCCGGATGTCGCTTCCATTCTGCAGTTTGCGGTAATCAGTCATTTTGTCTCCTCCTTAGAAAATGGCCAGCAGCAGATTCCCGTCATACAGGTTCCCTGCAAGGTATGAAAATCTCAGGCTTTCCGCGATGGCGGAAGCCGTATCCGGCGATGACATATTCATCACCGGGATCAGGGCCGCAAGAAATACGAAGGCCAGAAGCAGGCCCTCCGCGGCGCCCAGGATCAGTCCCCCCACCTTGTTGGGCAGAAGGATCTTCTTTTTCTTTTTGGTCAGCGGCCGGATCACAAAGATCAGAATCAGCCGGATCAGGACAGCGACCAGGAGAAATCCCAGCACCGTCAGGATGGCCCCCTCCACTGCCTGGGTCATCATCTCCGCTGTATTGTGGACCGTCTGGTCGATGGAGTCGCTGAGGATGGACGGCAGGACCTCCGTCTGGTCCGTCACGCCGTCCGCCGCCCCCGAAAACTGATCCGACAGCAGGTCATGGATCCGGTCTCCGACAACGGTCTGTCCCAGGAAATCCCTGGCGTAGGGCGCGGCAAAAAAGCCTGCCGCCAGAGAGCCGATCCAGCCCAGCAGTCTGACCAGGACATATAAAAATCCTCTCCACATGCCGATCCCCATAGGAATGATGATCAGCGCCGCCGTGATGATATCTAATATCATATACCTGTCCTTTTGAAAAAAGCGGAGTGCTTCACTCCGCTCTTGATTCCTTGTTTCACTCTTCGTTTACCAGATTCTGCTGGACCCCTTCTTCGATGACCAGCTGTTTGAGCCGGTCGATATGTACATCTGCCGCGGCCCGCGCCCGGTCCTCATCTCCGCTGGCGATAGCGTCGATGATCTCCTGGTGCTCCGAGGGCATGTTGTCCGCCCGCCGGAAATTATCGTAGTAGATATACCGGAAGCGCAGGACCAGCTCCTGCAGCTGCTCCACCATATTGACCAGGATCTTGTTGTTGCAGGAATCTACGATCTGCCGGTGGAACTGGGTGTCATAGCGGATCATGTCCTGCATGCTCCCTTCTTTGACGGCCGCGTTGTAGTGGTCAGCGATCTCCCTGAGCTCCTCCATCTCCACAGGAGACATCCTGGACGCAGCGAAATAGGCTGCCAGGCCCTCCAGGTCCTGACGCACTTCCAGGATCTCCACCATATCCTGAGTAGAGATCATCGACGCGTAGGCGCCCCGGCGCGGCTCGATAGTCACCAGACCTTCCTTCTCCAGCTTACGGATCGCCTCCCGGATCGGGGTCCGGCTGACCCCCATCTCCTCGGCCAGGTCCACTTCCATCATCCTGGTCCCCGGCACGATGGCGCCGGTCAGAATCTGTATTTTCAATTCCTCATAAACCATTTCACGAAGGGGTTTATGGTTATGTATGTCAAAGTTCAGCATCATGATATCCTTCCGCATTCCCTGCGCCTTACCTGGTCGTCCTGGTCCAGAAGCTTTCCCGGTTCACCTCCCGCATCTTCTCACAGATCCGCTTAGCTTCCTCCCTGCTCCCGCAGAGGCCGAACACCGTCGGGCCGCTCCCGCTCATCAGGACCTTCCCATTCTTGCACAGGTCTTGTATTTTGTTCTTTGTATACACAACTATAGGATACCGCTTCA
>CAMOZS010000194.1 GCA_946631075.1 uncultured Bacillota bacterium
CTCTAAGCTCAGACTTCGCTGTCGCTCGTCTTCACTAAGAGGCTGCAGCACTCCACATGCTTCGTCCACGGGAAATTATCGAAGGGCTTGACCGATTCGACCCGGTAGCCTCCCAGCTGCAGCTGGTACAGGTTCTGGGCCAGGCTCTTCGGGTTGCAGGAAATGTAGACGATCTGATCGACCCCGTAGCTGATGATCTTATCCAGGGCGTCGACGCTGATGCCTGCTCTGGGCGGGTCCACCACGATCACATCCGGCTGATCCGGGATCGACGACAGGACCTCGAATACATCGCCGGCAATAAAGCGGCAGTTATCAAGGCCATTCTCCCTGGCCGCTTCACGGGCGCCCTCTACAGCCTCCTCCACCAGCTCGACTCCGACCACTTCAGAGGCGGACCTGGCCAGGACCTGGGAAATGGTCCCTGTCCCGCAGAAGAGGTCGAAAGCCTTCTTATCCTTGAAATCATCGATCAGGCCGATGGCATAGGAGTAGAGGTTCTCCACGGCTTCCACATTGGTCTGGAAGAAGGAGAAAGCGCTGACCCTAAATTTCAGTCCCAGGATCTCCTCATTGTAATATTCCCTGCCCTCCAGCACCCGCAGCTGGTCGCAGTAGACAGCATCGGCCAGCCGGTCATTGATGGTACGCAGGACACCCACAAGCTTGTGCTCCAGGGGCAGCTCCCTCAGCATTTGCGCAAAGGCTGGCTCATCGAAGGCGGGAAGATCCGCCGGTCCGGCGCCGCCCGGTTCCCCTTCCGAGGTCGTGACGATGTTGACCAGAAGCTCGCCCGTATGGACGCCCCGGCGCAGGATCAGGTTGCGAAGCAGCCCTTTGTGGGATTTCTTATGGTATTTCGTATATCCCTTCTCCGCGGCAAAATCCAGCACAGCAGACAGGATCAGGTTGAAATCCGGGTGGACCAGCTGGCATTCATCCACCGTCACGATGGACATGTAATGCTTCTTCCGGTGCATGCCCAGGGTCATGGGACCGCCCTTTTCCATATCGCCGAAGGTGTATTCCATCTTATTGCGGTATCCGTAGATGGACGGGGCCGGCTCGATGGGAAGGAGGCAGTCACAGAGGATCTGCTTCTCCTCCAGCAGGCCCTTCACCTCACCGAACTTGTTTGCCAGCTGCTCCTCATAGGGAACGCCCTGATAAGTACAGCCCCCGCAGTATTCCCTGTCTTTGCAGACCTTGCCGTTATAGCGCAGACAGAGCATGGTGGTATCGTCAAACTGCTGCTCATCCCGAACAAACATTTCAATTTCCTCCTTAACATTTCCCAGGATCTTCACCGGATCCGTCTCCCGGTCTTTATTCAGCGCCTGCAGCATGCGGTCCGTGCCGAAGAGCTGCTTGTCAGCGTCTGTGGCCTCGGTGACACCGTCCGAATACTGGAAAATGACATCCCCCGGCTCCAGCTGCAGCTCATGGGTCTTATAGGCAACACCTTCCACGGCGCCAGCGACCAGACCGTGCTTGGCCATCAGCAGCTCGAAGCTTCCGCCGCTGCGGCGGATGGCCGGACGCTCGTGTCCCGCGTTGGCCATCTTCAGCAGGCCGGTAGAGATCTCCAGGATCCCCAGCCATACGGTCACGAACATCTCCATCGAGTTGGTCTCTGTGATGTGATCGTTGAACCTCTGCAGGATCCTGCCCGGCTCGGTCTCTCCCGACTCCCGGACATAATCGCTCAGGGTGATCTTCACCCCCATCATGAACAGGGCCGCCGGCATCCCCTTGCCGGATACGTCCGCGGCTACAAGGGCCAGATGGTCATCATCGACCATGAAAAAGTCATAGAAATCACCGCCGACCTCCTTGGCCGGATCCATGGAGGCGTACAGGTCGAACTCTCCCCGTTCAGGATAGGGCGGGAAGACGCTGGGAAGGGATGCTGCCTGGATCTTACGGGCAAGATCCAGTTCCGTCCGGATCCTTTCCTGCTCCGCCGTCACCTCAGTCAGGTGCTTCATATAGGCAGTGATATCCTGCTCCATGTCTTTCATGGTCAGGGAGAGATGCTCGATCTCATCGCCTGTGCGGATGTGCAGCCTTTGGAAATGGCCCCTGTCTATCTTTCGCGCTCCCTTGTCCTCACTGTAGGCGTTGGCGGCATCCGCCATCTGATTGATGGGACGCACGATCTTCCTTCGGATGGTCGACATGGCCAGGGCCGCCGCGAGGAGGGAAATGATCAGAAGAAGGATCCCGTAGATCCGTGTGAACCTCAGGATCAGAGACACCATCTGGTCTATGTTCCGGTCCATGAAGACCAGGACGGTATACCGGTCCGTTTCATACAGCTTCGTCGCTGTTGTGCAGATGGGCGTCCCCCTTCGGTCGTCCCAGGCATAGCAGATCCGTCGGTCGAATCCCAGAAGGGATTCCAGACCGGATGGCTCAGCTCCGTAGACCAGATCATGAAGATCCTGCTGGTCGTAAATGTCCCAGCTTCCCGGATAGCAGAAGGTCTCGCCGGGATCATCGTCGATCAGATAGATCAGCTTCCCGTCGGCCTTCTTGCTTATGGCGGCGATGAAGCAGGACCTCATCTTATCTCCCTTCCGGTTGCGGTACAT
Organism: uncultured Bacillota bacterium; assembly: GCA_946631075.1. Classification (GTDB taxonomy): domain Bacteria; phylum Bacillota; class Clostridia; order Peptostreptococcales; family Anaerovoracaceae; genus Lentihominibacter. Next base: position 2,595 of record CAMOZS010000194.1, read on the forward strand.
GTCCTTTCTTATCTGCCGGAAGGTATCATCCAGGACACCGTCAAAAGCAGCCCGGTATTCTTCGCCTGTGCCATCCCCCTTCTCATCTTCGGGGATGCTGTCGTAGATCCTGAGGATCTCATCGGCGGTCTCCCTGGTCCTCTTGGTATCCAGGATGTCTTTTTCGGTATTGGTCAGGGTCCAGGCGTCTTCCTTGGTCTCCCAGGACAGCATGGTATAGAACAGGCTCAGACCGGAAAAGAATATCGCCACTCCGACCAGAAAGACCATGGTCAGAATGAACATAAATGTCACAGAGCTGAGGGAACGCCTTCTTCTGCCGTTAAGACTCATTTCTCTGACCGATCTCTTCGCCATCTAGAATCTCCCGTACTTACCGTAAAATTCTTTCTTATACTCCGTGAACCGGTCTTCGTCGATCGCTTCGCGGATCTTCTCCATAGTCTTCACCAGGAAATGGAGGTTGTGCTCCGTCATCAGCATGGCTGACAGGATCTCATCGCACTTGAACAGATGCCGCAGATAGGCCTTGGAATAGTTCCTGCAGGTATAGCAGTCGCATTCCGGATC
>CAMOZS010000195.1 GCA_946631075.1 uncultured Bacillota bacterium
GCGCCGATAAAGGGGGTGGACTAAAATGAAAAAAGCGAAAATTCCCTTTTCCAAGCGGACAGCAGCTCTGCTGACAGCTACTGTAATGCTGCTGATCGGCGGAGGCATCACCGGGACCAAGGCTTCTCTGGAATACTTCAGTGAGGACTACGTGGCAGACTTTGAGCTGGATCACATCCAGGTCCACCTGATCGAGAACGACCGGGATGTCTGCGAAGGCAATAACGGCGATGATTCCGTTCACGGAACCTATACGGGAGTGAAAAAAGTCAAGGGCAACCTGCTCAACTATCTGGGATATAAGGCAGACCTCTATACTGAGGACGTAGCTGCCTACCAGATCAAGAGCACGCTGGGCAAGGTCGAGCCGGGCAGGACCTATGATGAAAAGATCAAGGCCCGCAACGGCCAGAACATCCCCCAGTACCTGCGGCTGACCGTGAAGAAATACTGGGTCAACACCGAGACCGGCAAGAAGGACACCCGGCTTGATCCCAAGCTGATCGACCTGAACTACAGCAAGAACAAGGCGCAGGGATACAATGCCGGACCATGGATCCGCAACAAGGCGGAATCCACACCGGAATCGGAGACCTACTATTACAGCAAGATCCTGCCGGCCGGCGATGACACACCGCTCCTCTTCGACGAGTTGACTATAGACAAATCTATCGTGGATGAGTCTAATATGACGGTTGACAAAAACACAACAACAGAAGGAAATAAGACTGTCACCGTCTACACCTATTCCTACGATTATAATGGCTACGCCTTCTATATCGAGGCAGACGTGCAGGCGATCCAGACACATAACATCAATGATGCCATTCCCAGCCTTTGGGGCGTGAACAACGTCTCCGCGGCTGGCGGCAAGGTGACGGTCAAGTAAGGGGGTGCGGCAGATGAGAAAGCAACATATCATCGTAGTAATGATGCTGACGCTCGGACTCCTGCTGGGCCTTCCAGCCTTTGCAAGCGCAGAGAGCACGACCGTCAACGGTCATTGCCATTTCAACGGAAACGACATCGTCTCGGACTTTGACTCCGATATCATCGCGGATTCCATCCGGGGCCTGGAGCCGGGCGACGACGTAACATTCAAGGTAGAGTTCAAGAACAGCTACAAGACCACTACCAGCTGGTACATGAAGAATGAAGTCCTGACCACCCTGGAGGAGAGCTTCGACCGGACGGAGAACGGCGGCTATACCTACAAGCTGGTCCACATCCGGCCCAACGGCACCCGCCAGGTCCTCTTCGATAACTCCGAGGTCGGCGGCGAGGCCAAGGTGGCGGGAATGGAAGGTCTGCATCAGGCCACCAACGCTACCGACGAGTGGTTCTTCATCCAAAAGCTGGCTCAGGGCCAGAAGGCCTACACTGAGCTCTATGTCAAGTTTGACGGAGAATCCGAGGTCAACGACTACATGGATACCTACGGCAAGCTGAAGGTCGCTTACGCGGTGGAGCTGGATAAGGCCGGCGCGAAGAAGAAGACCACGGACAGCGCCAAGACCGGAGACACCATGAATCTGATGTGGCCCATGCTCCTGATGACAGCGGCGCTTCTGACAGCGATCCTGACTCTGCTCAGCAGGAAAAAAGACCGGAAGGAAGGTGATGAGGCATGAGAAAAACAGCCTTTGCAGTAATTGCGATGATCCTCGTTCTGGCCTTCGGGACGATGACAAGTTATGGGAAGATCGATGACAGCAAGGCATATGGCTACACTGTCACCGTATACTCGGGAGAGCAGGGACACTTCAGCGGCGGTAAGACTGAAGTGACCATCAACTGCGAGCCGGGAAAGACCGTCGTGATCGATCTGGACGCGCTGGGCTTCAAGATGGATAACGATGAGTATTATCCGAGAGGTCTTCGCCAGGCGGGACACGACAATGACGAGATGCTGCAGTCTCCGATGACGCTCCCCTCGGTGGATGAGGATATGTCCTTCGAGGTGGCCTACGGCATCAAGGGCGGCATGGTCTCCTACGTGGTCAACTACGTGGAGAAGAACTCCGGCAAAACGCTGCGCCACAGCGATACCTACTATGGTATGAAGGGCGACAAACCGGTCGTTTCCTATAAGTACATCGAGAACTATCAGCCCCAGGCTTACAAGCTGGGCAAGACCCTTTCTGCGGATGAGTCCCAGAATGTGTTCGACTTCAAGTATGTGGCCAACAAGAACAACGGGACCGACGACCAGAACAATAATGGTCAGAACAATAACGGCAACAACGATCAGAACAACAACGGGCAGAACGGACAGAACGCTGCCGGCCAGAACGCAGGTGCAAATGCCCAGAACGCTGGTGACGGCCAGGCGGTAGCCGATGCGGACGCCGGCAACGATAATGCCGCGGTAAACAACGGCCCGGCAGATTACATGGATCTGGATGAAGGCGACGTTCCGCTGGCAACTCCGGAAGACGAGAACTCCGGGATCGGCAAGCTGCCGCTGCTGGCGGGAATAGCTGCCGGCGCCCTGATCGTGATCGGACTGATCGCTCTGGCTCTCCGGAGAAGACGGGCGTCATAACCGGAGGATCAAGAGACTCGTATGAAACAGCGGCTCAAGAGAAACAATGGTCCATACAAAGCGGAGACTTTTATAAGTCTCCGTTTTTTTCCATGGGATCAAAAGGCTTATACAATACGGGCCGCGGTAAAGGCCGCCGCTCCCGCACTGAAACAAAATGGACAGAGCCGTGTATAAGTTAAGAGCATGATAGGCTGAAAAAGCCGAGAATAAAGGACAAGAGGGAGGAGGCTAAGATGAAAAAGAAACTATTGTCTATGTGTCTTGCCGCTGCGCTGGCGGTGACCATGGCCCCATGGACGGCCCTGCAGGGCAACGTCTATGCGGCGGAAGATCCACCGGCCAGGGCCGAGGATCAGGTCACAGAGCAGGACACGGAGGAAGAAGCCCTGGAGCAGCTGGAGGCCTGCAAGCAGAAGGTGGCCCAGGCGGAGGCGGACCTGAAGGAAAAGGAAGAGGCCTATAAGGCGGCTAAGGAAGATTATGAGGCAGCTGACCAGGTCTACAAAGACAAGAAGACCGCTTCCGAGCAGGCAAAGGCGGCCTTGGAGGAGGCAAAAGCCGCAGCGGAAGAAGCAGCAGCGGATCTGGAGGACGCAGAGGCTGCCAAGGCCGA
>CAMOZS010000196.1 GCA_946631075.1 uncultured Bacillota bacterium
GCTCCGGGACGGTCTTTGGATCCGCGGGATCGTAGGTCTCGGTCACATAGGAGATCTGGGCCGCGCTGGTCGCGGAGAAGGCCCAGCAAAGCTCTGTGTCGGCCTGGTCTCTGACCCGGATGTTGTCCTTGAACCAGGCTTCCTGCCGGGGATCCAGTTTCTCCGGAAGTCCCTCCGCCAGTCTGGCCTTGTCCTCCAGCTGATCCTCGGTCACTTTTGGCAGGGCGGTCCTGATGGCCTTGTGGCCTGCCGGGTCTTTGTGGGCCGCGAATACTCCAGCCGGGACCAGGCAGATGGCCAGTATGATCAGCGCAAAGGCTGGGATGTGCTTTTTCATGTGATCTCTCCTTTCAGGAGGCGGGCCTCCCTTTCTTCGTCCAGCCGGCCCTTTTCCCGGATAACGAAGAATCCGGCGGCGACGACGATGATCCCTCCGACGATCTGCAGCCAGGTGATGCTTTCGTGGAGCAGGATCGCCCCGAAAAAGGTGGTCGATACCGGCATGAAATCCGAGTAGAGGGCTGACGTGGTCGGGCCCAGCTTTTGCAGTCCGTAGACCATGATGAGAAAGCCTATGCCCGAGTCGACGACACCGATCCAGGCCAGTCCGGCCCAGATGGTGGGTGTGATCTCTGCCAGAGGCGGCATGCTGTGCCAGGCCAGAGGCGCGCAAAGGCAGAGTGTGCAGACCAGCTGGGTGCAGGACAGGGTCGCGGAATCGTACTTCTGAAGCGGCTTCGAGGCAGTGATAAAATTATAAAAGTTCCAGCTTACGACCGCTCCGAAGGCCAGGATATATCCGATGACCCTGCCCTCGAATATGATATGCCAGTCGCTTCCGATGACGAATATGATCCCGATGATGCAGAATCCGATCCCGATGATGATGACCCGGTTGGGCCTCCGCTTGTACAGGACACGTTCGACCGCGACCGACAGGATGGGAACGAATCCCAGGATGATGGAGATCAGCGATACCGGCAGATAATCCATCGAGGTGTATTCGCAGTAAAAGTATATCAGTTCGCCGAAGATCCCGCAGAGCAGGAAGATCGGTATGTCTCTCAGTTTCGGCAGCGCCATGTTCCTGGTGAAGATGAATTTGATGACCAGAAGGATGGACAGTCCGAAGGAATACTTCAGAAAGAGCAGGCTCATGGGCTCCAGGATCTCCAGGCCCATCTTGGCCGGAACGTAATCAAATCCCCAGGATATCACCAGTAAAGTCATTAAAATGTGCGCTTTAGTTGTTTGCTTCATGACGCTTTATTATACTACAGGCGGCCGGTGGAGCGCAATCGGCTTGCTTGTGGCCGGGCGCAATCGGTTTGCTGGCGGCCAGGCGGCTGGTATGGCCGCTGTATTCCGGCCGGTTCCTTCCATATTTTGGCATTTTTGTACATATTCCGGATTTCACCTATACAATGTACAAAATCTGGAGAGATTTTTGTACATAAATGCGAAACCTGGCTTGTTATGTACAAGGAATTTCTGATCAGCTCTCGCCTGCCCCTTTGAGCCCAGTCAACAGTTTACCATAACATGCTCATAATACGCGTATTTATTGACTCCCCTTAGTACCCCATGCCCGCTCCTTGTACAAGAGGCCCCTGAAATCTGATTTTTGTACAAAATCCCGATATTTTTTTGTACATTGATGCCTTGAAATCCGCTTTTTGTACAAAAAGGCCGGTGGATCGAAGACCTCTGGAGAGCAGCCGCCCGGCAGGCCCCCATGCGTCGGCCGTCTGCGGCCTTTTTGGCGCCGGGGGGACCACCCCCGTCTGCGGCCGGTTTTGCGCCGGGGGGACCACCCCCGGCACCATGCAAAAGACCCCGGGAAAACCCGGGGCCTTTGTCTCATATTCTTGATGCGCGCAGCTTACGCGGTCATGCTCTTGACTTCCGGCAGGCGCTCAGCGATAGTCTTCATGAGACTGTCGGTGCACTCCAGCGGATCGGCGAAGGTGTTGCCTTCAGCCGGTGTCAGAGTGATGTCTTCCGGTACGATGACGCCGCCCAGGATCTCATCCAGGGAAGCATACTTGTAAGCTGGAACCTGATCATCCATCTCGTCGGAGATGTCATCAGTGCTTTCCCATCCGAAGTCTTCCTCGAAGACGTGAGCGATGGCAGCAGCCAGCTCCCAGTTGACATACTCGATGTCCTCATCGATGGCAGCCTGTACCAGCTGGAGCCTCCGCTCCGTGTTGGTGTAGGTACCGTCGGTGGAAGCAAAGCCTGTACCCGGCAGGACCACATCAGCCTTTGCGGCAAGACCGGTCATGTGGGTATCGCTGACGGCCAGGAATTCCAGACCGGAAGTATCGATATCCGCCTCTTCGCCGAAGACCAGCAGTGCCTTCAGGCCTTCCAGCTCCTCAGCTCCGGCAGTGATGCCCAGGTCGATCAGGCCCTGAGAATTGTTCTTGGCCTTGACCTGGAGGATGCCGTCACGGGGGCTTCCGATGTGGCCGGACAGAGCCGCGATATCAGCGATCAGGCGGGCAGTGTCGACCGAAACGAAGTTCTGGTTGAAGACGATCATGGCCTTCTTGGCTGCCAGATAATCGCCGGCGATCTTAGCGGCCTCTTCAGAGACAGCCACGTCAGCCAGAGATTCCTTCAGCGCGTCGATGCCGACCAGATCCTCGCCCTTGCCGGCGTCGATCAGGCACTTGGCGATCTCCTTGACGAAGCCCAGGTCATCCGCGTATACAGCCTCGGACAGGAACTTGATGTTCTGCTCGCAGCCCTTGGGGTTGACCAGGACAACCTTGGCGCCGGCTTCCGCCGCCTGCTTCATCTTCAGCTCGATGACCGGATTGTCGACGGTGTTGTAGCCGATGGCCAGGATGTAGTTGGTGGACAGAAGCTCATCGATGGTGTTGGGGGAAGCATCCACGCCCAGGACCTCAGCAAGACCGGATGCCCGGTTGTTCAGGCAGAATGTCTTAGCGCCGATGACCTCAGCCATCTTCTTGAAAGCATAAGCTTCTTCATTGGTGTATCTGTCGGAGATGGCAACGCCGATGGCGTCCTTGCCGTATCTGGTTCCGACCGACTGGGCCTTCTTGGCGATCAGGACCAGAGCCTCGTGGTAATCCGCGTCGCGG
>CAMOZS010000197.1 GCA_946631075.1 uncultured Bacillota bacterium
CTGCCTCGGCTCTTCCGCCGCCTGCTCCTCTTCGGACGTCCGCTCCCATATATCCCGTATAAGAACATCCGCTTCGAACCCATGTCCTCTGACCGGGGGGATCCAGATCTCCCCCATGTCGACCCATCGTTCGTTCAGATGCGCGTCATCGTTTCTCATCGTTAACATTCCCTCGCTCCAAAATGATCTGGCATACATAATAATTGTATCAGACATAAGATAAGAAGCCAATTGATTTTTACGGGCAGTCGGGATATACTGATTCGAGTAAAACAAGTGCTGACAACAATAGAAATCATGGAGAACATATCGTGAAGATCGTACTGCTCGATGGACATACCATCAATCCGGGAGACCTCTCCTGGGCCAAACTGGAAGCTCTCTGCGACGAGTTCGTCGTCTACGAAAGGACCCCGGCTGACCTGCTGGAGGAAAGGATCGGCGACTGCGACGTGCTCATGACCAGCAAGTGCTTCATCACCCGGCAGCTGATGGAGCATGCTCCCAACCTGAAATACATCGGGTCCACCGCCACCGGATACAACAACATAGATATCGCCGCGGCCAGGGATCTGGGAATCGCCGTGACCAACATTCCGGCCTACTCCACTGAATCCGTCGCCCAGCACACCATCGCCCTCCTGCTGGAACTGACCAACCGTGTAGGTCTGCACGATGCCAGCGTCCAGGCGGGAGACTGGTGCCGGTGCGAACATTTTTCCTACTGGAAGAGCCCGGTGGTCCTCCTCGCAGGCAAAAGTCTGGGCATCGTCGGTTACGGATCCATCGGCCGCCGGGTAGCAAGTATAGCGGAAGCTCTGGGGATGACGGTCAACGTCTACAGCCGGGACCGGGAAGCGGCCATCCGCTCCGATGTGGTCTCCCTCCACTGCCCCCTGACCGAAGAAAACGCGGGGATGATCGATGCCGGATTCATCGAGCAGATGAAGCCGGGCGCCTTCCTGATCAATACGGCCAGAGGAGGCCTTGTGGATGAAGAGGCCCTTGCCTCTGCCCTTCGCAGCGGACGGCTGGCGGGAGCTGCCGTCGACGTGCTGAGCCGGGAGCCGGCCTCGGAGGACAATCCCCTCCTTGGTCTTCCCAACTGCATCATCACCCCCCACATCGCCTGGGTACCGGTGGAGATGCGGCAGAAGATCATCGACGTACTGGCAGAGAATCTGATCGATTTCAACAAGGGCGGGACCCTGAACCGGGTCGAAAAATTATGAAAGAACAGACTTACCGAAACATGGTGGACGCCATCGATTCCGTCCCCTTCATGAAGCAATACATCATCTGGTTCAACCGGATCGTGACCGGAGCAGTCTACCTGCTCTATCCGGCCCTGCTGGTCATGCTTTACTTTACCAAAAACGACGGGCTCCTGCCCGCCGTTATCATTCCCGGTATTTCCTTTATCCTGCTCAGTGTCCTCAGGGACCGGATCAACAGTCCCCGTCCCTACGAGGTCTTTGACCTGAAGCCCATCATCAACAAGAAGACCAGCGGTCATTCTTTCCCCAGCCGGCACATCTTCTGCATGTTCCTCATCGCTGTGACGGTCTTCTATTTCTATCACCTGGCCGGCGTCCTGATCGGTCTGGTGGGAGCCGCGCTGGCTGTCAACCGGGTCATGGGCGGCGTCCATTTCGTCAAGGATGTGGTGGCCGGGGCCCTCTGCGGGATCTTCTGCGGGATCCTGGGATTCTATGTGATCCTGCCCCTGGTCTGCTGACCGCCGTCCGTCCAGCCTTTGCTTATCTGAACCCGAAGCACCTGCCGCACATCTCCGGACAGGGGTCCGCTTCATTGATGGTCGCGCAGTAAGCCTGGCACCTGGCCCGGTCTATGCCGTCTTCGGCGATGGCTCCTCCCGGACAGGCCGCGATCATCTCTTCGCTGCAGTGGACATTGTCCGCGCCGGCGAAGCAGCATGCGGTCAGGACCTTATGAAATTCTTCATCCAGAATGCTTCCCTCCACAGGTTCCGGCTTCTTCACGAAGACGCCGTCGGTCATCATGGTCCCGACCCGTCCTCCGTAGCCGTATTCGCTGATCAGGCTCCCCGCCGGGCCGAAGGTCCCGATCCCGGCCAGATAGCCAGCGATCTTATTGGACCAGCTGTATCTGTGCTTTTTGTGGTCCCAGTCCATCATGGTGCTGCTTCTGGAATAGATCCGGCCCACCTTGGTCAGCAGCTCCGCTATGGCGGCGTTGACCTTCATGGCAAGCCACCTGGACTCCTCGATGGCCGTCAGCCACTCCTTCCTGGTCGACCCGTCCTCGTTCCAGCGGTCGATCTCCTCGGCAAAGGGAATGTAATAAACGATCATGGTATAGCCCGGACGCCATATATTCTTCGGATGGTCGTTCTCCCCCCGCGCGAAGAAGGTATCGAACATGGGATGGGTCGTGCTGATGTATCCGAAGACCGGATCAGCGAACCTGGTCTTCACATCCTCCTGGGCCTGATATTCCTCAAAGGCCTGTCTTACGCTCTTCTCGATTCTTCTCTTGATGATGTCCGAATTCATGTTTTCCTCCTCGCTGATGTTTACGACTGTCTTGATTATATATAAGTACGCGAAAAAAAACAATATTAAAGCGATTTGCGGGTTGCATATTATTCATTATCGTGTATAATGATTCATGTGCCGTTCATTAATGCGGTATTTTAAGTGCTTTTTTTAGGAGGAAAAAACAATGGCAAAAGAAAAGGTAGTACTGGCTTATTCCGGCGGACTGGATACGTCCGTCATCATGAAGTGGTTAACGGAGAAGTATGATTATGACGTCATCGCTGTCTGCTGCAACGCGGGACAGAAGGAAGACTTCGACGCCATCGAGAAGAAGGCGATGGCCACCGGCGCCATTAAGGCGATCACCATCGACCTGAGAGAGGAATTCATCACCGATTACATCTGGCCGACCCTGAAGGCGGACGCCATCTATGAAGGCGTCTATATGCTGGGCACATCCATGGCCCGTCCCCTGATGGCCAAGAAGCTTGTCGAGGTCTGCGAGGCTGAAGGCGCCTACACCGTCGTCCACGGCTGCACCGGCAAGGGCAACGACCAGGTACGTTTCGAGGCATC
>CAMOZS010000198.1 GCA_946631075.1 uncultured Bacillota bacterium
TGCTCAACTGCGACAGCTCCGGCACACTGATGGAGCAGATCAAAGAAGGAGCGCCTTGCGATGTCTTCTTCAGCGCGGCCCAGAAGCAGATGGATGAGCTGGAGGGCGAAGGTCTGGTCGTTGAAAGCACCCGGACCAACGTGCTGAACAACCAGCTGGTGGTTATCACCTACCCGGACAGCGGCACTGCCGTCAAGGGGCTGGAGACGCTGAAAGACGCCGGGAGCATCGCTCTTGCGGACGGCAGCGTTCCGGTGGGCAAGTACACCCGCCAGGCCCTGATCAATCTGGGGATCCTGGAAGAGGCTGAAGATCCGGCGGCGATCACGACCAAGGAAGTGTCCAAGGCTCTGGGCGGCGTCGAGATCAGCGAGCAGGGCAATGTCAGTAAGGTCCTGGCGGCCGTGCAGGAAGGCTCCTGTGAGGTCGGCACCGTTTACCTGTCCGACACCTATGGACATGAAAAAGATGTAGAGATCCTGGAGACCGTTTCCTACGATGTCACCGGCGACATCATCTATCCGATCGCCCAGATTCTCAATCAGGACGCGACGGAAGCGGAGAACGCGGCGGCGGCCGACGTCATCACCTACTTCACCGGCGATGAGGCCAAAGCTCTGTACGATAAGCATCTGTTCGATACGAATGTAGAATAAGGAGCACTTTTCCCCATGATGGAATTTCTCAGAAGTCTGGACTGGAGTCCGCTGATCATATCGCTGAAGACAGGGGTGGTCGCAACGATCATCTCCTTCTTCTTCGGTCTTTTCGCGGCCCGCAGGGTAGTCCGGATGTCCTACCGCGCAAAGGCTGTGGCGGACGGGATCCTGACCCTGCCGATGGTACTGCCGCCGACGGTGGCAGGCTTTATCCTGCTTCTGATCTTCTCCCGCCGGCGGCCGATCGGGATCTTCCTCGATCAGCAGCTGGACATTCAGGTGGTCCAGACCTGGCTGGGCTGCATCCTTGCGGCAACGGTGATCGCATTCCCGCTGATGTACCGCAATGCCAGGGCAGCCTTTGAACAGATCGACGTCAATCTGGTCTACGCGGGACGAACCCTGGGGATGTCCGAGTTACGCATATTCTGGCAGATCGTCGTCCCGACTGCCGGGCCGGGCATCGCTTCGGGAACGATCCTTACCTTTGCCAGGGCGATGGGCGAGTACGGGGCCACATCCATGCTGGCCGGAAACATCCCCGGCAAAACCGGGACAGTTTCCCAGCGAATCGCCATGGTTATCCAGGATGGGGACTATGTGACCGCCGGTTTCTGGGTGGTCATCGTTCTGCTGATCGCGTTTCTGATCATCGTCCTGGTCAACCTGCTGACCGGCAGGAACATGAAGAACATCAAGCGGTGGTAGTATGGGGATCCTGGTAGACATTTACAAAAAACTCGGGGGTTTTCATCTCGACATATCGTTTTCCAGCGATGCCAGGAGGATCGGGATTCTTGGTCCTTCCGGCTGCGGTAAAAGCATGACGCTCAAGAGCATCGCCGGCATCGAGCAGCCGGACAGGGGAAGGATCCTGATCGGGACCGGCGATGATCCGTCGGCGGGCCACGTCCTCTACGACTCGGAGAAAAGGGTCAGCCTGAAACCGCAGAAGCGAAACGTGGGTTACATGTTCCAGAACTACGCACTCTTTCCGACCATGACCGTCGTTCAGAACATCGCCGCCGGGCTGAAACTGCCCACGGCGGAGAGGAAGGCAAGGGTAGGGGAAATGATCCGGCGCTTCCGCCTGCAGGGGCTGGAAGATCACTTGCCGGGACAGCTTTCCGGCGGCCAGCAGCAGCGGGTTGCCCTGGCCAGGATCATGGCCTACCAGCCGGACCTGATCCTGCTGGATGAGCCCTTCTCGGCTCTGGACCAGCATCTGAAGGAGCGACTGCAGCACGAGCTGATGACCATGCTGGAGGACTACAAAGGGCAGGTGGTCATGGTCTCCCACAGCAGGGACGAGCTCTACCGGTTCGCCGAGGAGCTGGTGATCCTGGAGCAGGGATCGGTCCTTGCTCAGGGAAAGACCCAGGTCCTGTTCGATCATCCCCATACCAGAGCAGTCGCGAAGATGACCGGCTGTAAGAATTTCTCTGCAGCCCGAAGACTGGATGAGCATACGCTCCGTCTGACGGACTGGGGCACGGACCTGCGCCTGCAAAGGGAAATCCCGGAGGACATTACCGCTATCGGATACCGGGCCCACTTTTTCGAACCGGTCTGGGGGCAGAGATGCGAAAACTGTATTCCCTTTCACCTGTCCGGGGTGGATGAGCTGCCCTTTGAAAGAAGGTATTATCTGTTTCCGGCGGGGCATTCCAGAAGGGATCAGGAAGGATACGCCGAAGGGGATCCGGAAGCGGAACTCATCTGCTGGTTCGTACAGGAAAGCGACCGGCAGGAGCTGGACAAGCGCCCGGCGCCGGATTTCCTGCAGTTAAAGGAAGAGTCTGTCCTGCTTTTGCGGGAATAAGGAGAAACACATGGAATTCAATCATTTCGATGAAAAGGGAAACGCGGTCATGGTCGATGTGTCCGGAAAGGAAGTGACCCATCGGGTCGCCGTCGCAGAGGGGACCATCGCGGTCAGCCGGGAGGTCATGGACGCCATCACCGGGCGCAGGGTGAAAAAGGGTGATGTTCTGACGGTGGCCCAGGTGGCGGGAATCATGGCTACGAAGAAGACATCGGACCTGATCCCAATGTGCCATCCTCTGTCCCTGACAAACGCGGCAGTCACCTTCGAATTGGACGAAGAAGACTGCGAAATCAAAGCTCTCTGCCGTGCGGTCACCGACGGGAAGACCGGGGTCGAGATGGAGGCTCTGACCGGAGCGTCTGCCGCCCTGCTGACTATCTACGACATGTGCAAAGCCATCGACAAGCGGATGGTCATCCGGGACGTGCATCTGGTCGAAAAATCCGGCGGCAAGAGCGGGGAGTTCCGGTTCTGAGCGGGAAGTTTATCATGTACTCTGACGACGTTCTATGTTTTTGAGGAAGGAGAAGGGCCTCGGGACAGATATTGAACTATAAGGAGGATAACACCATGAAAC
>CAMOZS010000199.1 GCA_946631075.1 uncultured Bacillota bacterium
GAAGATCATCCCCCTCGGGATCGATCCCCAGATGGGTATAGGCTTCGCCGATGAAGGCCCCGCTTTCCCGCAGGCCGGTGAAGATCTCGTCGATGATGGGCCCGCAGATCTCCTGCTGCTGCATGGGGCCGAAAGGATTGGCGAAATAGGTCTCGGACAGGCCCACTTCCTGGGTCGTCCCCTTGGCCAGGCGCCGGCCGCGGATGAAGATCTCCCTGGCTTCCTCAAGGTCGTCGATCCTGCGCAGACCGATAGCCTCATCGTAGTTGTTGGCGTAGGCGAAGAGGTCGATGGGATGATCCTCCATGATCAGAGAATAGGGCGCCGCCGGAGTGATGACCCTGGCGTTGGACCGGTCGGGGTTGAAGAAGATGGACCGGTGGATATCCCGGTAAGGGGCTCCCGGATCCAGGTCATCCAGGCGGATGAAGGCTCCGATCTCCGTTCCGTGGGCGACCGGCCTTCCCTCCTCCATATGGAAGGTCCCCATGTCGTCGAAGACGATCTCCAGCCTTTGGATCACGTCCCTGCCCACCGCCTTGAGGGCCTCGATGGTCTCCGACTTGCCGGCCCCGGAGTCGCCCAGCAGGCAGATCCCCTTCTTCCGGCCGTCCTTCAGGATCACGTTCACGAAAGCCCCGTGGATGGGGAGCCAGCCCCGGTCCATCATAGCCACGTTGTGGATGGTCAGGACCATCTTTTTCATGTAGCCGAAATAGTCCACCTTGTCGCTGGCGGACACGCTGCCTACCCACAGGTCCTCGTCCTGATCGTGGTAGAAGGTGCACTTGCCCTCCCCGTCCGGATTGCCGAAGAGGACGATGCCGTCCGGTCTTGCGGCCGCTTCCTCCGCCGTCGCCAGCTCGAAAAGATTGGCGCAGGAGACTCCGTTGGCCATGAAGTCCCGGTGGAAGCAGATGAAGAGCAGGAGCCCTCCCACCTTGGCCGGATAACAGAAAAATTCCTCCGAATCTCCGCCGAAGTTAAAGGCCGGGTTCTTGCCGGTCTCCTCGAACATGCCCTCCCGCTTGGTATTCTTGGGATGGAGGATGGTGGGCGTACGCAGCATGATGGAATCGATGAACATGATCTCCTTCAGGAACTGGTAGCGCTCGCTCAGGTCCACCTGATCCAGGTAGTATCCGGCGATGGCCGCGTTGGTCCCGGAATGCTGCTGCCGCAGGACCTTGTTGACCCTGCCGCTCAGGGTCTGCTCCAGCTGGCGGAAAGTGTTGCGGATCAGGTTGTTGAACTGGGAGTCTCTTTCGATCAGCTCCGAAGACTCCACGTCGCTGATCCGGTTGGTGGTCACCGAGTAGCGCTGGTGGTCCCTCCAGAAATCGTACATGGACTCCACGAAGCGCAGGGCCCGGTCCGTCCCGTCGATGTAGGGGCTTTCGATCTCATCCATGTCGAAGACGATGATGGTCCTGGCCAGCCTGCACAGTTCATGGACCGCTTCCATCTCGTCGCGTCCCGCAGCGGCCCAGTCATAGAGGGCCGGATCCTTTTCTTTTAACTTATGCAAAAACTGGCCCATCACCTGATGGAATTCATCGGATTTGATCAGGCCCGATTTGGTCGTCGGGAATGTTTTATCGTAATTGATGATGGCGATATCATCCGCCAGATATATTGTCTCTCTCATGTCATCTCTCCTTGATCGTTCCGCCCCCGAGGACGGTATCTCCATCGTAAAGCACAGCCGCCTGTCCCGGAGTGATGGCCCTCTGGGGCTCGTCAAAGAAGATCTCGGCTTCAGGTGATGCCTGATCTGCTCCGGCCCCTTCCCGGGCCTTGTCCTTTATGACCGGCCGGACTGTTGCCCACTGTTCTTTTTGTTTGTATCTGGTCCGGACCTTGCACCGGATCTCTCCCTCCGGCTGTCCTCCGATCCAGTTGAAATTCCCAGCCTTTGCATAGGAAGAATACACGTCGTCCGGGCCGCCCAGCCAGATCCGGTTGGAGGCCGCGTCGATCCGGCAGACATAGCGGGGCCGGCCGAAAGCCTGTCCCAGCCGCCGGGTCTGACCGATGGTATAGTGGATGATCCCCTTGTGGGTGCCCATGTGCTTTCCTTCCAGGTCCACGAATTCTCCCGGGGGGAAATCCCTGCCCGTGTAGCGGCGGATCATCCCTGCGTAGTCTCCGTCGGGCACGAAACAGATGTCCTGGCTGTCCGGCTTGTCGGCGTTGACGAAACCGTTCTCCTCGGCGACCTGGCGGACATAGGACTTCTCGAGTTCCCCCAGAGGCAGGAGGACGTGGGCAAGCTGGTCCTGGGTCAGGTTATAGAGGACATAGCTCTGGTCCTTGGAGGGGTCCAGCCCCTTCTTCAGAAGATACTTTCCCGTCTGCTCATCCCGCTCGATCCGGGCGTAGTGGCCGGTGACCACATAGTCGCAGTCCAGCTGGCGGGCCCGCTGCAGAAGCGCCCCGAACTTCAGATCCCGGTTGCAGTTGATGCAGGGGTTGGGAGTCCTGCCGTTCACGTAGTCCTCGATGAAGGGCTCTATCACGCTCCGGCGAAAATCCTCCTGATAGTTGAACACATAAAAAGGCATCCCCAGGCGGGTCGCGATGCTTCTGGCATCCTCTGCGTCATCCAGAGAACAGCAGCTGCGGGAGTTGGTCGGATCCTCTTCCCCCGGCGGCTGTTCGAACAGTTTCATTGTGCAGCCGATGCAGTCGTATCCGGCTGCCTGGGTCAGTTTGGCCGCGACAGAGGAATCTACTCCTCCGCTCATGGCGATCAATGCTTTCATCAGTTCTCTTCCTCCCTTCCCAGACGTTTCGTCCTCTCCGAAGTGAACCTGGCTACCTGTTTCCAAAGGCTGTGGAGCTGCTTCTTATGGGTGCACAGCTTTTCCGTGCAGTTGGCGCAGCGCAGGTATTCATTGGTCTCCTCGGAGAACCGCTCCGGAAACCGGTAGAAGGTGATCTCCCACCGGATCAGCAGGATGATGGACATGAGCAGGAGACCCCAGGTGTAGGGCGTCCGCACGAAAAACAGGGGCGTGAACATCATGGCGTAGTCCCAGTTGTAGATCCGGCAGG
>CAMOZS010000200.1 GCA_946631075.1 uncultured Bacillota bacterium
TAATGAACGAATGTTCTTGACATCAGGAAAGAAATGGAATATAATTGATTAAATGGAAAATGGAATCAATATTATTCAGATACAGGGGTTGATGTATTATGTCAAGAAATAAGAGAAATAAGAGAAGCAGGTCCATCGCGATCCTTGCGGCCGCAGCGGCCTTCGCTCTGGCGCTGGCCGGGGGAAGTCTGCTGTCACAGCCGGCCATGGCGGACGAAGAAGGATACGCGATCACAGTGAACGAGGGGGTCTCCCTGGATAAGTTCAAGGGCCAGGACAACTACTGGCAGGCCAGCCTGACCTACAATGAGGACGGCGAACGGAGCGGAGACATCCTGATCTATACTCTGGAGAATCCGGAGAATGTCCCGGTGGGCATGGAGATCAATATCCAGTTCACGGCCAATAAGGGATATTCCGAGGACCTTCTGCAGGTGCGGGGGGAGAAGTCCGGCGAACTGATCGACCTCAACCTTGAGGAGACGGATAAGGGCTGGACAGGGACCTTCCTGATGCCGGAGGAGGACGTCGACATCTCGGCTCACACCCAGGCGGATACAGCCAAGGACGCTGAGGCCGAGGCCGATGATCCCAATGTGGCGACCCATGGATTCACTGTGAACGGAGACCAGTTCATTGAGAAGGATGAAGACGGGATCTGGTATTATGAATTCGATCATGGCAAGATCTATCTGGATGACAGAGATCCTTTCAAGGTCATCGAGACAGAGGTCACCGATTCGGATTATTCCATGGAAGTCAAGGTCAGGAATACTGAGACTGACGAGGTCTACGACAGCTGCGAAGGCGGGGACAGCCTTGAGTTCCTCATGCCGGACGCGGACCTGGATATCGAAGTGACCTTCGAGGAAGTGGTCGAATAATGATCAGCAGATCAGGACCGGAAGCTGACAGGATCAGCCCGGTCCTTTTTTATTTCGGACAGACGGCCCCGGTCCATCAGGGAATTGATAAATGAGAGGACTGATGATAGGATATAGGAGAGAAGAGAAGGCCCCATGGGCCGGACAAGCGAGGTCAAATATATGAAAACGATCCGACTGAATGTGAAGACGACGGCCCACACCCAGATGGTGGATGTGACGGACCAGATACAGAAGGCAGTGACAGAGAGCGGGGTCCGTGAGGGGATCTGTACGGTCTTTGTTCCCCATACCACGGCGGCGGTGACCATCAACGAGAACGCCGATCCGGACGTGGTCCGGGATTTCACCATGGAGATCAACAAGATCGTGCCCTGGGAGGACGGTTACCGCCACATGGAAGGGAACTCGGCCGCCCACCTGAAATCCAGCATGATCGGCTTTTCGGAGCAGGTGATCATCGAGGACGGAAGGCTCCTGCTGGGAGTCTGGCAGGGCATTTATTTCTGCGAATATGACGGACCCAGGAGCCGCAAGCTTCTGGTGAAGATCCGGGAGGACTGAAGATGGAGGACGCCAGAGTCGTTCAGAGCATAAAAGACAAGCTGAAGGAAATCGAAGAGAAAGAGAAGGTCAGCATCATCATGGCGGTGGAATCGGGCAGCCGGGCCTGGGGATTCGCGTCCCCCGACAGCGATTACGATGTCCGTTTCATCTACACCCGGAGGCTGGAAGACTACGTGACCTTGAATCCGGGCAGGGACGTGATCGAGTGGCAGCTGGACGATGTCTATGACATCAACGGATGGGACCTGAAGAAGACCCTCCAGCTTTTACATAACTCCAATCCCACCGTCTTCGAATGGTGCGCCTCGCCCATCGTCTATTACGAGAACCAGCTGGCCGGGCCCCTGCGGGAGCTGGCCGGAGAATGCTTTTCGCCCAAGCGGTCCCTCTATCACTATGTCAGCATGGCCGGGGGCAACCTGGAGAAGTATCTGTCGGCCGATGAAGTGAAGCTGAAGAAGTATTTCTATGTCCTGCGGCCGGTCCTTGCGGCCAAGTGGGTCATGAGGGAGAAGACGGCCCCGCCCATGCTCTTCCAAAGGCTGGTCGAGTCGGATCTGGATCCGGACCTTCGGCCCGCCGTGGAAGAACTGCTGGAGGCCAAGATCAACAGTCCCGAGATCGGGACCGGCCCCAGAAACGAGCAGCTGGATGAATATATCCGCAGCAGCCTTGACCAGATCTGGGAGGCGGCCGCCCGGGAGGAGACCCGCAAGTGCGGCTGGGATCAGCTGGACGCCTTCTTCCGAAAGGCAGTGCTGGGCTGAGTCAGGAGAACTACAATGAAGACACTGATCATCGTGATCATCGTCCTGCTCAGCGTGGCGACGACGCCATGGACCCTGAAGAAGGCCCTGGACCGACGGCTGGACCAGGGGAAGGCAGGCGATCCGCCGGCTCCGGCTGAGAAGGCACGGATAGCGGCAGGAGATCCACAGGCCCCGGGCGGCAGGAAGCAGGCCCCGGCCGGCCGGGAAGAAGAAAGGAAGTTACCGATGAGAAAAATACTGATCGTGATCGATATGCAGAAGGACTTTATCGACGGGGCGCTGGGAACGCCGGAAGCGGTAGAGATCCTGCCCAATGTACGGGCCAAGATCCGCCGCTACGCGCCGGAGGACATCTTCGTCACTAAGGACACCCACCAGGCGGACTACCTGACCAGCCAGGAAGGGCGAAATCTCCCTGTGGAGCATTGCATCAAGGGGACCGAAGGCTGGGAGATCCCCGCTGACCTTGCGGTCCTTCTCAAGGGAGCATCTGTATATGAGAAACCGACCTTCGGGAGCATGAAGCTGGCAGAGGATCTGAAGGCCATTGCTGAGAAAGAAGAGATCGAAATTGAACTGGCCGGCCTCTGCACGGACATCTGCGTCGTATCCAACGCCCTGCTTTTGAAGGCGGCTATGCCCGAGGTGCCTATCAAGGTGGACCCGGCCTGCTGCGCCGGCGTCACCCCGCAGAAGCACCAGGCAGCCCTGGAGACCATGAGGTCCTGCCAGATCATCATAGAAGAGTCTTGATTGAAAGGTGAAGAAACTGAAGGGCGGCAAGAAGTACTACGTCAAGATCCGGACCTGGATGAAGACCGGCG
>CAMOZS010000201.1 GCA_946631075.1 uncultured Bacillota bacterium
CGGTCAAGTTCGAGAGATACGACAAGAAGAGAAAACAGGTCAGTGTATATCCGAAAGAAGCATAACGACCACGGGCCCCTGTCAGTATGACGGGGGCTTGTTATTTTGAGACGGACTTTTTGAGGCAGACATGTTTGTAGACAGAGCGAAGATCCTGATCCGGTCAGGCAAAGGCGGGGACGGCTGCGTATCTTTCCGCAGAGAGCCATTCGTCCCGGAGGGGGGACCCGACGGAGGCAACGGAGGCAAAGGCGGGGATATCGTTTTTGAGGCCGACGAGAACCTGAGAACTCTGATGGACTTCAGGTACAAGAGAAAATACGAAGCGGAGAACGGCCAGAACGGCATGCGCAAGAAACGCTTCGGCAAGAATGGCGAAGACCTGATCATCAAGGTCCCGGTAGGGACAATGGTGATCGATGAGGCGACCGGCAAGATCATGGGAGACATGACCAGGCACGGCCAGTCTTTTGTTGCGGCCAAGGGCGGTAAAGGCGGCAAGGGCAACACCATGTACACCACATCCACCCGGCAAGCGCCCAACTTCGCCGAGGCCGGCGGATTCGCCAAGGAGCGGACGGTCATCCTGGAGATGAAGCTGATCGCCGACGTAGGTCTGGTGGGCTTTCCTAATGTAGGCAAGTCCAGTTTCCTGGCTATGGCCACCAGCGCCCGTCCCAAGATCGCCAACTATCATTTCACCACGATTGAACCCAACCTGGGCGTGGTCCAGATGTTCGATACCAGCTTCGTTCTGGCGGATATCGCGGGGATCATCGAAGGGGCCCATGAGGGAGCGGGCCTTGGCCATGACTTTCTCAAGCACATCGAGCGGACCCGGGTCCTGATCCACGTGGTCGACGTATCGGGAAGCGAGGGCAGAGACCCCATCGAAGACTTCGAGAAGATCAACGCAGAGCTGGCCCAGTACAGCAGCAAGCTGCTGGACAAGCCTCAGATCGTGGCCGCCAACAAGATCGATATCCTGGGCTGCGGACCGGATCCGGAGGACTTGGAGATCTGCGACGAGTATATCCGCTTCCGGGAATATGTGGAGAGCAAGGGATACCCGGTATTCCCCATATCAGCTCCCGCAGGACAGGGAGTGGAGGAACTGCTGAAGGCAGCCTTTGCGAAACTGCAGGAGGTCTGGGAAGAGCCGGAGGAGGCGCCGGAATACGAATTCTTCGACTTCGATCTGGAAGATGTGGACCCGGACTACCGGACGGTCTACGCGGCCGTGGACGAAGAAGGGGATGGCTACGTGCTTTCGGGCAAGCAGCTTCTTAAGATCTTCAACTCCACCAATTTCAACGACAGCGGATCCCTGCGCTATCTCTACCGCTACATTGAAAACAGCGGGGCCCTGGACCAGCTGAGGGAGATGGGACTGGAGAACGGAGATACCATCCGGATCGAGGATTTTGAATTTGAGTACTATGATGAAGACTACGATTTCTAATACAGGGATCTGGCAGGGCCGCCACCCGGACCGGGCCCAGTGCCTGCAGATGCTGGCGGATTACAAGACGCCGGAGCACGTGATCGGACACTGCAAGGCCGTGGCCGCGGTCGGCTATACCCTGGGCCGGGCCCTGAACGAGAGGGGATACCGGTTCGATCTGGACCTGATCCTGGCGGCCGGCCTTCTTCACGACATGGCCCGGGTAGAGGACATGCACTGGGAGGTCGCGGCCAGATACTGCGAGGACCGGGGCATGCACCAGGAAGCGGCCATCATCCGGGTCCACATGACCTATGATCCTTTCAACGATCTGGAGCATCTGGACGAGACGGACCTGATCTGCCTGGCGGACCGGACCGTTCTTGAGGACCGGTATGCCGGCATCGACCGCAGGATCGACTATATCATCGACAAGGCGGTCCGAAATGGACACCCGGAGCACAGGCCCCATATCCTGAGAAAGAAGAATGAGACCAAGACCCTGATCAGTTCCATCGAGGCCTTCCTCGGCTGCAGCATGGACAGCCTGATGGAGGGGATCGACTATGAAGGCGTGGAGCACGCGAAATAAAGGGGAGCACCGACAGATACTGGTATGAAGATCGACAAAAACCTGGAGCGGCTCCTGCGCCGCGTTGAAAAGCCCGCCCGCTACATCGGCGGCGAACTGAATATCGTAAGAAAAGATCCGGCCGCGGTAAAAACGCGGCTGGCTTTTGCGTTTCCGGATACTTATGAGATCGGCATGTCCTACATGGGCCTGCAGATCCTCTACAACATCCTTAACAAGAACGAGAACATCTACTGCGAGCGTGTCTTCGCCCCGGCCACCGACATGGAAGAGCTGATGAGGGCGGAGGACATGCCCCTGTTCACCCTGGAGACCTTCACGCCCATCGCTCAGATGGACCTGCTGGGTTTCACCCTCCAGTATGAGATGGCCTTCACCAACGTCCTCAACATGCTGGAGCTGGGCCATATCCCGGTCCGGGCAAGCCAGCGGATGGAGGAGGACCCGGACTGCGCCAAGTGGCCGGTGGTCATCGCCGGCGGCCCCTGCGCATTTAACCCGGAGCCTCTGGCGGACTTCGTCGACGCCTTCCTGATCGGAGACGGTGAGGAGCTTCTGGAGCAGGTCTGCATGGAGTACGCCGCGGTCAAGGCGGAGCACGCAAAGGCTGGAGCTGCTTCGGCGTGCGGGAGCACGGAAGAAGGCGGGAGCATGCAGGCCGGCGAAAATGCTCGGGCCGGTGAGAGCCTGAAGCTCGCCTTCCTGCGCCGGATCGCGAAACTTGACGGAGTATACGTGCCGGCTTTCTACCAGCCGGAATACAATGAAGACGGGACCCTGAGCGGGATGCGGACGGTGGACCCGGCCGCCCCTGAGAAGGTCCGCCGGGCCATCGTATCCGATATCGAGAAGGTGGAATTTCCGACAAAGAACCTGGTCCCCCTGATCGAGACGGTCCATGACCGCAGCGTGGTGGAGACCTTCCGGGGATGCACCAGAGGCTGCCGTTTCTGCCAGGCGGGCATGATCTACCGGCCGGTCAGAGAGCGGACCAAGGA
>CAMOZS010000202.1 GCA_946631075.1 uncultured Bacillota bacterium
CCGGTATCTGTTCTGGTGGATTCCTTCGGAACGGGAAGACTCCCCGATGAGAAGCTGGCCCAGATCGTCCAGGATCACTTCGATTTCCGGCCTGCGGCCATCATCCGGAATCTGGACCTGCGCCGGCCCATCTACCGGCAGGTCGCGGCCTACGGTCACTTCGGCAGAACGGACATCGACCTGCCCTGGGAGAGACTGGACAAGACAGCTGAGCTGAAGCAGGAACTGTATAAGTAATTTATTGATCAGAATATAACTGAGAGGAAGTACATGGGCATCAAGGTAGCCAAATTCGGAGGATCCTCCGTCGCCGACGCGATCCAGATCAAGAAGATAAAAGATATCGTATTCGCGGATGATGACATCAAATATGTGGTCGTATCCGCCCCGGGAAAACGGTTCAGCGAGGACACCAAGGTCACGGACCTTCTGTACCTGTGCCGGACCCACATTGAGCATAAGCTGGCCTACGAGCAGATCTTCCAGGTCATCTGTGACCGGTATCTGTCGATGGAGAGCAGCCTGGGCGTGGACGTGGGCATGAAAGAGGAACTGGCTAAGATCCGGGAGAACATCAACGCGGAATCCTCGGTCGATTATATCGCAAGCAGGGGCGAATACCTGAACGCCAAACTCATCGCGGCCTATCTGGGCTTCGAATTCATCGATTCCGCCCGGATGGTCAAGTTCAGCGACAAGGGCAGGTTCATGGAGGACAGGACCAACGAGGAGATCGAAGCGGTCCTCAAGGACGTGGACCGGGCCGTCATTCCGGGCTTCTACGGATCCAGGATCGACAGCAGCATCAAGACCTTCTCCAGGGGAGGCTCCGACATCACCGGGGCCCTGATCGCCCGGGCCATGAAGGCGGATGTGTACGAGAACTGGACCGACGTATCGGGATTTCTGGTGGCGGATCCCAGGATCGTCAAGGATCCCAGACCGATCAGCCATATTTCCTATAAGGAACTGCGGGAACTGGCCTACATGGGCGCATCGGTCCTCCACGAGGAGGCCATCTATCCGGCCAAGGTAGCCAATATCCCCATCAACATCAGAAACACCAACCGTCCTCAGGATCCGGGAACCATGATCACATCTGAGCCTGCCGAGCTGGAAGGGGATCAGATCATTTCCGGTATCGCCGGAAGCAAGGACTTCACGTCCATTACAGTATATAACAGTCACATGATCGGCCAGAAGGGATTCATCCGCAAGATGGCGGGGATCCTGGAGGACCACGATGTGACGATCGAGCATATCCCCAGCGGTATCGATACCGTTTCCGTCATCGTCAACAACAAGATCATCGACGGCAAACTGGACGAGATCGTGGAGGAATTCGAGCGTCAGCTCAAGCCGGAATCGGTGGATGTGGCGCCGGACGTAGCCCTGATCGCTACGGTCGGTGTGGGCATGGCAGCAAGGACCGGTACTTCGGCCAAACTGTTTACCGCCCTTGCCGAGGCAGGAGTCAACATCCGCATGATCGACCAGGGATCCAGTGAAATGAACATCATCGTCGGCGTGGCTAACAAGGATTTCGAGAAGGCCATTCGGGCGATCTACGAAGCCTTTGTAGGCTAATAAGGGCTTTTCCAGCCTTTGCGAAAGGAAGCACAGCATGTATGTCAAGGAAGCCATCCTGCTCTGCTACATCATCAGCATCGCGCTGAGCGTAGCGGGTCTGACTTGCTGCGTCCTGCCCAATCTCAAACATAAGACGGGATTCAGCAAGACCATGATCGGTTTTATCACCGGTCTTCTTGTGATGTGCTTTTACGATATGATCATCTATTACAGCAATTATGTGCTGGGTCTGCTCAGCAATATGGAAGTCGTGCGGATCGGAAACTGCATCATGGCCGTGAACATGTGCCTGTGGATCATGCTGCAGGAGAAGATCATCGAAAGGGACGCTCTGAAGCCGCTGAACAAGCTTTCCGTGCGGTATATGATGGTTTATGGCGGCGTCTGGCTGGTCCTGACCATAGCCCTGAGTCTGGAGCAGTTCTATACTCTGAAATGGCTGCTTCTGGTCTCGGATCTGGTCCTGATCATACTCTTCCTGGCGGTCTCGGTGGCCCACATCGTCTACGCGTCGGTAGCCGGGGAGAAGAATTCCGTCTACTATATGACCCTGGCCACAGGCCTTCTGCTATGGAACTTCATCTCATACTTCTGGAGCGAGACCTCGGTCTACTGGGGCAACAGCCGATTTATCCGCGAGCCCATGGACCTGACCATCATCGTCTGGATGGTGCTGAACGGGGTGAATGTCTTCTACGCCTACCGGAAGATCTTCCAGCCGGTCTTCGGAAGAGAAACGCAGGAGGCGCCGGAGCCGTCAGAGCCTGAAGGGGTCGGTCCGCGAAAGGAACTGAAGGAGCGGATCGAAGAGGTGAAGGAAGAATACCGGCTTACCCCGCGGGAGAAGGAGTTCGTTGAACTGATCTACCGGGGCAAGAGCAATAAAGAGATCGCAGAGATGCTTTTCCTGTCGGAGAGCACGGTCAAGACCCATATCTACAACATCTTCCGCAAGATGGGCGTCAAGAACCGGGTCAGCGTCATCTGCATCATCAATGAAGAGACCATGGAACAGTCGGAACAGGAAACAAAATAAAGGACATCCAGGCAGGGCAGCAGAGGTCATCGGCAGATCACCGGGAGGTGGTTCTTTTTTTCGCCTTCATGAAGGGGTTCAGGCGCAAAACGCTGGATTTCCAGTCTTTAGCACTCCAGTACTACTCAAGATAATACTGTCTGCCGATGGTCTCCGGAGGCTTTTTTGTCTAAAATAGGTCTTACGCGGAGGTGGTGCTTCGCGTAGCAATTACTCTATTCAGTTTTTATTTTTATCTTTTGGTAAGGAGGACTTATTATGGGTAGAAAAGTGCCTATGTGGCAGTGTGTCATTGCCATCATCGCCATGGTAGTGTTCCTGTTCTGGAACGTCATGGGCGATAACGGCGGTGAAGCGCACACCGGCCTGATCCTCGCCGCCTGCGTAGCAGGAATCATCGGCGCGA
>CAMOZS010000203.1 GCA_946631075.1 uncultured Bacillota bacterium
TAGGGATCGTGCCCATTACGGCGGCGGTGACCCGGATCCGCTATCACCAGCCGGCCCCGAACCCAGAGGCCCCGGACGCCGAGCCCATGCCGGCCAGAGTCTGGTTTCAGAACGGCCTTTGCCGGCAGATCCCGGCGGCGGACCTGCACAGCTACATCAGCGAGCAGGAGAACCGGAACAACGAGAGGGGAGTGGCGGAGGTCGAGCTGGAGACCTGCGCGGATTTCCTGAAGGACGGCCTGGTCCTGGTAGACACTCCGGGGGTGGGATCGGCCCACGAGAACAATTCCCGGTCGGCCTACGATTTCGCCAGGGAGAGCGACGGAGTCATCTTCATGCTTTCCGTGGACAGTCCGATCAACCAGATCGAGATCGATTTCCTGCGGGATACCAGAAGGTTCGCGGGCAAGTTCTATTTCGTCGTCAACAAGATCGATATCATCGATGAAGATGAGCTGAAGGAATATCTGGACTACTGCAATGCCCTGATCTGCAGTATCATGGAGATCGGGCCGGAAGACGCCCGGGCGGGGGCTGTCCGCCTGATCCCGGTCAGCGCCAAAAAGGACATCGGCGTGGATCATCTGAAAGAGCTGATCCGCCGGGACCTGGCAAGCGGCGCAGGGACCATCATGGACCAGTCCGCCTCCCACAAGCTGCTGGAGATCTTAAGCGACACCCACCGGCAGGTCAGAGCCTACCGGGAGATCCTGAACATGGCTCCCAATGTTTTTCACCGCAGATTCGAACAGATGCATGAGGAGCTGGAGGCCCTGGAGCACAGAGCCGGGAGCATGCCGGAGGATGCTCCGGACGGAAGCCCGGGCCTTTATCTGATGGCTGACCTCAACGAAGAGAAGGCCCGGCTTTCAGAGAAAGTGAAGGAACTCTTCGGGATCGAATATGTCTACGAAGTGGACCGGAGCCAGGCGGGAAGGCTTCTGGACCGGGACGCCTACAGAGAAGAGCTCGCCCGGACCTGCCGGGACCTGGAGAAGACCCTGGATACCATTTTCATGTATAAAGAAGAAAACGCCTATACCGTCGCGCGGAGGATCGAGGATCTGAACATCCTCCTGCAGACGATCGACCGGAAACTGATGCCAGAACTGAGAAAGGAAGTTGAAGATAAATGTTGACCATAGATGATTTCAGAGGAGCGACGGATGAGGAATTCCTGGGGATGCTGGGATCGCTTACGGAGCGGGAGCAGATGGTCCTCCTGCTCAGGCGGGGCATGAACGGGACCGAGCCCATGTCCTGTGAAGCCGTCGGCAGCGAGCTGGGGATCACCAGCCCGGAAGTGAAGAAGATCGAATCCAAGGCCCTGGAGACGGTCGAACGGCTCAACACCGGATGGCGGGAGGAGCGGTTCGTGATCGTCCACAAGGACGGGACCCGGGAGGAATTCTGATCCCATGGACCATGGACGAAATGATGGACTTAAGCAGAAGGCAGGCGGCAGGATGAGGAAAAAAGTCAAATGGATCATTCTCGCAGTCTGCCTCCTTTTTCCCGCGGCAGCTCTCCTGTGGCAGGGGACCTGTTACTATGACGCCGATGCAAAGGCTGAGGAGGCCCTGGCCTCAGACTCGGCGGTGACCGTCACCAGGACCGATTACGGCTGGTATTTTGACGGCCCGGCAGAGGACAGGGCCCTGGTCTTTTATCCCGGAGCGGGGGTGGAGGAGACGGCTTACGCGCCTCTGCTGCACCTTCTGGCCGGCCGGGAGATGGACGTGTGCCTGGTGAAGATGCCCCTGCGGCTTGCTGTTCTGGGCAAGGACAGGGCCGGGGAGGTCATGGGACGGTATGACTATTCCCGCTGGTACGCAGGCGGTCACTCCCTGGGAGGGGCCATGGCCGCATCTTTCGCGGCGGAGCACGGAGAGGAACTGGAGGGCGTGCTCCTTCTGGCGGCCTATCCCACAGAGCCTCTTGATCCGGACATGACCGAGATCCTGATCTACGGGTCGGAGGATAAGGTGCTCAACATGCAGAGATTGGAGGAATCCGGGCAGTATGCTCCGGAGCATCTGAGGGAGCACGTCATCAAAGGAGGAAACCATGCCCAGTTCGGCTCCTACGGAGACCAGAAGGGGGACGGCAAAGCCAGCCTTTGCATGGAGGAACAGATCGAAGAGGCCGTGGAGGTCATCCGCGGCGCGGTAAGATAGATACGTATACTTTACTATGGTCAAAAAAGAAGGAGGTATTTTTATGGCAGTGAATCGTTTCGTACTGAACGGCATTTCCTATCACGGCCACGGCGCCATCGCCGAGATCCCGGGGATCGTCAAGGGCAAAGGCTTCAAAAAGGCTCTGGTATGTTCGGACCCGGATCTGATCAAGTTCGGTGTTACGGCCAAGGTCACCGACCTGCTGGCGGAGAACGGGATCGATTTTGAGATCTATTCCAACATCAAGCCCAATCCGACCATTCAGAACGTCCAGGAGGGTGTCGACGCCTACAGAGCAGCCGGCGCGGATTTCATGATCACCATCGGCGGCGGTTCTTCCATGGATACAGGCAAAGGCATCGGCATCATCGTCAACAATCCGGAATATTATGATGTACGCTCCCTGGAAGGAGTCGCTCCGACAAAGAACCGGACAGTCTTCACCATCGCAGTTCCCACCACCGGCGGCACCGGCGCTGAGTCCACCATCAACTATGTCATCACCGATGTGGAGAAAAAGAGAAAGTTCGTCTGCGTAGACCCTAACGATATCCCGGATGTTGCCGTGGTCGATCCGGACATGATGGCCTCCATGCCAAAGGGCCTGACCGCTTCCACCGGAATGGACGCTCTGACCCACGCCATCGAAGGCTACACCACCAAGGGAGCATGGGCTCTGTCCGACTGTCTGGACCTGGAAGCCATCAAGCTGATCGCTAAGAACCTGCGGGCAGCGGTCGATAACGACCCGGACGGAAGAGAGGGGATGGCCCTGGCCCAGTATGTGACCGCCATGGCCTATTCCAACGTCGGTCTGGGCATCGCCCACTCCATGGCCCACACCCTGGGCGC
>CAMOZS010000204.1 GCA_946631075.1 uncultured Bacillota bacterium
GTCACCAGTAGGGACCGGCGGCCAGCGCGGCACGCTTTGGACAGACCCCTTACAAAAGCCTTGGCCGGAGGATCCGGTCATTCAGGGAACAGGCCTGTGGGTAAGCAAGCCTGGCGGTGGGCAGGTGAGGCGCAACGTCAGCTGTCCACGGTCTGGCGCAGGTGCTTCCGCCCTCGATCAGACCGCGGATTGACGCAGAGTATGTTGCATCATTTTCCCGAAAAATCAATAATCTGCAACGTAGAGGCATTTCAGGAGGAAAATCAGAACATTTTCAAGACCCAAACCGCTCTGGTTGCATCAGCTCTCCCGGATTTTCAGAAACTGCAACGAACCACCTGTATTTGATGCAGTTTCCTATTATTTTAAGAATTATTTATAACGGCAGCTGTAATAGCCGCCTTTGAAGGGACGATTCAGGGCATGACAGCTTGTGGTGTTGCAGTTTCTAAGAAATATGGACCAGAGATGCAACAGTAGCGGGAGAACGGCCCATTGCAATGCGTCCTTCACAGCTGCTCGCCCTGGAGGACGGCGTCGATCAGGATCCTGCCGGCGGCGAAACAGTTGCCCATGGCTGTTTCGAATATGTCGATGGATTCAGTGCTGTCGTCCGAGGCCAGCTGGTCATCGGACTTGGGCCCCCACAGCTTTTCCGGTGAGACACCTGCCGGGAACACGTCCATATTCACGCCCACCCGAAGCACGATTAGCCTGTCCAGAAGGCCGGCCTGCCTGACCGCCTGACCTACCGCCACATCCTCCATTTCCGTAACGGCATATGGATCCTGGCACTTATAGGTCTCCGTGATCAGAAGAGCATTCTGATGATCGAAGCTGCCCTTCCAGTAATTGTCCGCGGTCACCGAAGTGCCCCGCATGACCCGGGGCTGCCGGTCCGCCCAGTCCTGTCCGGGGAATTCTTTGTTCAGGTACCTAACCGTCCCCTGAGTCGTTTCCAGCTTAGTGTCCTTCAGCCGGTCGAAGACCCGGCCGGTCAGGTCTGCGTCCATGCGGATGAAGGCGCTGCCGTCAAAGCTCTCATCATGGAACCAGGTCGTCTCCCTTTCCGAATCCATCTCTCTGGCATCGGCGTGGTGTCCCAGGTCGAAGTCCACCGCCTGGGAGATCACGTAGACATCCCCCGGGATCCCGTAGCCTTCCGCCGTTCCCCCGCAGCCGACGGCCAGGATATATGCGTCAGAGAAATCAAAGCGCTCATCGCCAAGCACAGCCGCCGTGTTCAGGGCAGCGTTCACCTTGCCCTGGCCGGCCAGGCAGAGAGCGACCCCGTCCTTGTAATAGAGGCTGACCGGTTCAGGATTTCCTGCGATCTCATACTCTTCCCCACCGGCCAGGTATTCCTCATAAAAAAGCTGGGCTTCCCCGGGGAAGTCCCCTTCCATTTCACCGACCTCGAATTTCGGCAGGATCAGGACCTGCACGGGAAGTTTCTGGTCCTCCGCCGGCCCGGCGCAGGCGGACATGAGTCCCAGCAAAAGCAGGACGACTGCTGCGGTTATGATCGGGAGCATGCTCCCTTTTCGGTCTTTGCGCATCATTCGGACTTCACTCCTGATCCTTAAGCTGCAGCAATTCCTCCAGCACTTCTCCGATATCCCCGTCGATACAGATGCTCCTGTCCTCGATCTCCTCGGGGCAGATAGCCTCTCCGTAGTTCAGACAGGCGTAGACTGCCCGCTCATTTCTGTAGGTCATCTGCCAGAAGGGATACTTGATGATGACGGGAGTGTTGGCTCCGACGCCAAGCTCAAGGAAGAGCAGGTGCTGCCCATCATGGCCGGTCAGGAAATCACTGTAGGCGGCGGAGGCCCTGTGCCATCCCTCATCTTCCACGAAAGAATCGTCCGACCGCAGGTTCATGGTCATGTCGCTTCCGTCGTCCGGGCATTTGGGGATCAGATCGGACGGTATCCTCATCCGGACGCTCCCATCCTCAGGCATGACGAATTCGCCGTCTCCAGCCTTTGCAAAACCCTGGGCTTCCATGGCCTCCATGACCCAGTCTTCATTATCGTAGGTCTTGCGGATCTTTGGATTTGTGCTCTGGAAGAGGCCGTAGTCCCCCTGGGTGTAGAAGAGCCTTTTCTTATCGAATCCGGCCTTCTGGAACTGATGGTCCACGTTGGTGGTGATCACGAAATAGTCCTTGCCTCTGACCAGGTCCAGGAGCCTTTCATATACCGGCTTCGGAGCCTTCATGTAGCGGTTGATGTAGATGTTCCGCGCCCAGAAGGCCCAGGCCACCTCAGGTTCCAGCTCCATCACGTAGAAGCCGCCCGAATACATGTCGTGAAAACCGTATTCTTTCTCAAAATCCGAGAAGTATTTCCGGAAGCGGTCTCCGCTGTAGATGAATCCGGCCGAGGTAGACATGCCCGCCCCCGCGCCGATCACGATGGCGTCCGCCTCTTCGATCTCTTTTTGAAGCCTGCTGATCTGCTCTTCCCTTGTACCAATTGCCTCTGTCTTCTTCTTTTTAAGCATTGAACTTTACCTTCTTTCCACCGCATCCACCGGACAGGCCGTCATACAATTTCCACAGTGCAGGCAATGTTCCTGCTCGATCCGAAACGGAATGCTGTCCTGTGTATCTCATGAACAACATAGTCCAGATAGTCCTTTGTCTCCATCCTCTTCTCCTTCTTAATAGAGACTCCGGCTGTTTACCGGAGCCCCTTCTCTTAAGCTTCCTTTACCAGAAGTTCCTTCATCCCCGTTCGAAGATCCAGAAGTGTGTACTTCTTCATTTCCGCTTCCATTGCACCTTGTATTGCTTTCAGCTTATCATCCAGAAGCGCATGAATGTTCCTTCCAACCGGACATTCCGGATTTGGTGCTTCATGGAAGCGGAACAGGTCGCCATCTTCCACAGGTTCGATCGCTTCATATACGTCAAAGAAGGTTATCTCTGATAAATCTCTTGTAAGTTCGATTCCGCCGGTTCCCCTGGCCACATTGATCAGTCCGGCATTCTTCAGCTGTGTGAGTATCTTGCGAATGATGACAG
>CAMOZS010000205.1 GCA_946631075.1 uncultured Bacillota bacterium
CTTGCTCTTGCGGTTTCCGGTAAAATAGGGTATGGTAGGGTAAAGAGTTAAGGGAGATTAACATCCCGGCAGGAGATGCCATGTCAGAGAAAGCCGCAAAACAGGACCGGATGTTCCGTCCGGCGGATATCATCCTGGCGATCGGCCTGATCGTCATCGGTTTTGTCATGTCCTTTTTCCTGGCCTTCGGCTCGGATGACGGCGCCCGGGTCAAAGTCCTGACCGCGGGCGATCTCTACGGGACCTATTCTCTGGACCAGGATCAGACGGTGACTGTCCGCCGGGGCTCTCACGTCAATGAATTCGAGATCAAAGACGGCGCCGTGCGGATGGTCCACGCGGACTGCCGCAATCACGACTGCATCCAGCAGGGCGCCATCACGAAAACAGGCGAGACCATCGTCTGCCTGCCCAACAAAGTGGTCCTGGAAGTGACCGGCGGAGAGGAGGAATTCGATGTCATCGCGCAGTAATTCCCCATCCGGTCCGGCGGCTGCTCCCGGCGCCGAAAACCGTCCCCAGGCCGGGCCCTCCCGCACCCAGCGCCTTGCCTACAGCGCTCTTCTCGCTGCCCTGGCCCTGATCTTCTCCTACATCGAGGTCCTGATCCCCTTCAATTTCGGCATCCCCGGGATCAAACTGGGCATCGCCAATCTGGTGGTCATCATCGCCCTGTATTATCTGGGCCCCCGCTACGCCTTCACCATCAACATGATCCGGGTGGTGGTCGCGGGCCTGCTCTTCACCGGCCTCTTCGGCTGCCTCTATTCCCTGGCCGGCGCCCTCCTCAGCTTTTGCGTGATGATCCTCATCAAAGAAACCGGCCTCTTCTCAGTGACCGGCGTTTCTATCTGCGGCGGCGTCTTCCACAATCTGGGCCAGATCCTGGTGGCGGCCTTCCTGGTCTCCAGCCTGAAGATCTTCGCCTATTTCCCTGTGCTGATCATCTCCGGCGTCATTTCCGGCTGCATCATCGGCGTCCTCTCCTGGCTGATCCTGCAAAGGCTGCCGGCCGCCCGCTAATCGACAACGGTGATGTGGTAGCTGTCCGAGCTGAACTTCTCCGCCAGCGGCGCTGTCACATAGAGCTCATCCTTCTCATCCATCAGGATACAGTCGAATTCATCCTGGTGAGCCCGCCAGTAATCCAGGGCATCCTCTTTTCCCATAATGTAAAGGCTGGTGGACAGGCCATCGGCCAGCGTTCCATCCTGGCTGACCACAGTCACTGATCTGAGGCCGCTGTCTGCAGGCTTTCCCGTCGCGGGATCGATGATATGATGATAGAACTTGCCGTCTTCGGTGAAGTTCCGTTCATAGGCGCCGGAGGTGATGACTGCCGTGTCCTCCGCCTCGAGGACGCCAAGGTACTGAGCAGCAGAGGCATCCTCACCGCCCGATGCTTCATCGTCCGATCCATTCCCCGGATCCTGCACGGCCACTCTCCAGCTGCTTCCGTCCGGCTTGGTCCCCAGGACCTGCACATTTCCGCCCAGACTGACCAGGCCGCTTTCGATCCCGTGCTCCTTATAGATCTCCATGATCCGGGAAGAGGTATATCCTTTGGCGATCCCGCCCAGGTCGATGGCCATGCCTTCTTCCTCGAAGCTGACTGTGTGCTTTTCGGCGTCATAATGGACCTTGGAAGCGTCGGTCAGGGGCAGCAGCTTGTCCAGCTCCGCCTGGTCCGGCACCCGGTAATTCTTATCGGTGAAGCCCCAGGCCTCCATGACCGGGTAGATGGCGATGTCGAATTTCTTTCCTGTCTCTTCGTAGAGGGCAAGGCCCTTCTCCACCAGAGCGCCGGCCTCCTCGGACAGTTCTCCGCCGCCGGCATTGACCCCGGCGATCTCGCTGTCCTTATTTCCGGTGGACAGCATGGCGTCCAGCCGGTTCACTTCCGCTTCCGCAGCTTCCGTGGCCTCCGCAGCCTTATCTCCGTAGGCCGTCACCGTCATGTAGGTGTCCATGGCGAAGAAATCCCGGCTGACCGGCTCCGCCATGGCAGCATCGCCGGCAGCAGATCCTCCGTCTGTTTCGCCGCCCGTCTCTCCTCCGCAGCCGCAGAGGCACAGGCCCAGCCCCAGGCAAAGGCTGAGAAGTCCGACAAGTACTATCCTTTTTTTATCTGCTCGCTTCATCGCGCGTCTTCCTCCACTGCTTCTATCCCATCGATCCCCTGCCGCTATCATATCACACCCCAAGCCAGAGGAACAGACCCGCAAGGATCAGGGCCCGGATCATGGTCAGCCAGAGGTCATCTCCCCGGATCCAGCTGACTTTGGTCGTCACGTTGCCGCGGGGACAGGCAAAGACGCATTTATGACACTGGAAGCAGTCGCCGGGGGTGTCCGGCGATCCCATGTCAGGAAGCTGGACCCGGGCCGGACAGGCCTTCTCACAGCCTTTGCAGCCGGCAATGCACTGCTGCCGGTCTCTGCGGACCGTCAGCCAGGGAAGGACGGGGAGAAGGGTGAAGACCGCACCCATGGGGCAGAAGACCCGGCAGAAGAACCGCTCCGAGAAAAACATCCCGATCAGGAGGGCCCCCAGAAGGAGGCAGCCGATCACATAGCCCTCGAGGGAGGAGAACTGGCCCGCCCGGATCTGGGAAAAGGCGTCCCAGGGGCTCCAGCCGCCGGTCAGGCTGAATTTCTGCAGGATGCACAGCAGTATGATGGCCGCCAGCAGAAGGTATTTCAGGACGGACAGGTTGGCCATGACCTTGTCCGGGATCTGGGCCGGCCGCTTTCCCATCCGGCTGCTGACCATCCTGTGGATCCCGAAGATCCAGTCACCCAGGCTGCCGAAAGCGCAGGCGTAGCCGCAGAAAAAGCGGCCGAAGACGACCGTATAGGCGCAGACCGTGACCAGGATAGCGACGAAGGGGGTGAATTCGATCAGCTGGTGGCTGCCGATCTGGGTGAAGATGTATTTCACTCCCGCAAAGGCTGAGGCGTAGGCCGATGGAAACAACACAAAGAACAGGACCTGTACGGCAAGCCGGACCAGCCCCTGCA
>CAMOZS010000206.1 GCA_946631075.1 uncultured Bacillota bacterium
TCCGTGCTCCCGGCCTTCTCTTCAGCCGGGGTTTCTGCGCTTCCCGCCAGCATGACGATGGCTTCAGCGTAGATCCTGGCCAGAAGGACCAGATCATCTACCGGGATCTTCTCGTTTTTCTGGTGACCCAGCTCCGGCTTACCCGGGAATCTGGCACCGAAGGCCACGATCCCGTCCATGGCGCGGGCGTAGGTCCCTCCGCCGATGACCAAAGGCTGGCTCTGCTCATCTCCGGTCGCCCGGCGGTAGATATCCATGAGGGTGGTGATCATGGGATCGTCTGCCGGGAAATAGACAGGAGGCTGGTGCCTGCCTTTGATGATCCCCAGGTCAAAGGGGGCGATCACAGGGGTGATCCTGCCGTAGACCTGCTCATCGTCGGCGGTGACCGGATAACGGACATTGATGGTCAGCCGGACCGAGCCCGGATCCAGATCGATCATACCTACGTTCCAGACCAGAGGCCCGGACTCTTCGTCCTCCATGGCGCAGCCGATCCTCTCTCCGTGCAGGTCAAAACCGATGTGATCGTTGTAGAAACGGATGAATTCGGTCACATCATCGCTGGCGAAATTCAGGTAGCTCAGGACGTTCATCAGGATCGAGATCGCGTTCAGGCCCTGGTCGGGCTTGGCCCCGTGTGCGCTCTTTCCGGCGGTTCGGATCTCCAGGCTCTTGCCGATGCCCTTGAAATTGATCTTCCAGCCGGTGGACTCACGGAGGGCGGCGATCATATTTTTGATATCATCATAGCCGCTGCCGTCGTCCCGGTAGACAACTGCCCGGGCGCTGTCGGCGACCGAGTTGGGCGCGGTTCCGCCCTGGACGGAGCGCAGCTGCAGTCCCTTGTTCTGGGTCTTGCCGAACTTGCGGGCGATATCAAAGATCAACAGGCCTTTTTCTCCGTGAATGACCGGGAAGTCCGCGTCCGGCGTGAAGCCGCAGTCGGGCGTGTCCGGGACGAAGGCAAGGTAATGACGCATGCCTTCCCATTGGGTCTCTTCATCCAGGCCCAGGATCATGCGGACGGTCTTATCCGGAACGAAGCCGCAGTCTTTGAGGGCCTTCATTGCATAGAAGGCCGCGATCACGGGCCCCTTGTCGTCCATAGCGCCCCGGCCGCAGACACATCCGTCGATGACTTCACCGCCGTAGGGATCAAAGTCCCAGCCGTCTCCTTCGGGGACGACATCCAGATGGCCTACGATGCCGAAAATGCCCGTACCCTGGCCCTGATAATCAAAATGACCGCCGAAGTGATCGGCGTCGAATGTCCGGAAACCGGCCTCCTCGGCCATCCGGAGCATGTCCTCGTAGACCTGCTGGACGGGAGCGCCGAAGGGGTCGGGTCCCTTCGTTCTCACGGCCACACTTGGGACAGATATGAGAGCGGACAGAGAGGAAACCATCTCTGTCCGGTATTCTTCGATCCTTTTTGTGATCTGTTCGAGGTTGACAGTCATTTTACTGAACAGCCTCTACGCCTTTGATCTCAGGATAGCTTTCCTGAAGGATTCTCTCAACAACGCCCTTGATGGTCATCTGAGCGCCGGGGCATCCGGCGCAGTGTCCCTGCAGGCGGACCCTGACGATATTGTCATCGGTGTACTCTACGAATTCGATGTCTCCGCCGTCTCTCTGCAGAAATGGTCTGATCTGATTCAATGCTTCATTGATTTTCTTTTCCATGGGGTTACTCCTTTCGTTTATTGCTCATCAGCCTCGATGGTATAGATCGCCTTGATGGTATCATTTTCCCATGTGCTGATATAGGCTGTTTTCTTGGGGTCGCCTTTCTTATTGAAGCGGATGATGCCGGACGCTCCGTCAAACTCGTATCCCTTGGACAAAAGCTGATCCCGGATGGCCTGACCGTCAGGCAGGTCCGGTCCGGTCTGCGCCCGCAGGACAGCGTCGATGGCGATCCCATAGGCGTCGTAGCCGAGGGCAACAGCTTCATCCGGCTCCTCGCTGGCGCCGTATTTATTATGGTAGGCTTCCAGGAATTTCTCCCTGGCCTTGCTTATGGTAGCGGTATTATCATCGCCGTCGACCGCGAAGAACTGAACGAAGGCCAGTTTCTGCGGATCGACGGTGTCGATGGGCTGTCCGTTCGAGTCCGTGGTGATCGCCTGAAGGAAGTCGCTGCTTCCCCAGTTAGTGGTCCCCAGGAAGGTGACGTCCAGTCCCATTTCGCTGGCCTGTTTGATGATGTTGGCCGCGTCGATCATTTCTCCAGGCAGGAGCACGCTCTTGACCCCGGACTTCTTAAGCTCCCGCAGATGCTCCGAAAAGTCCGTTTCCCCGGTAGTATATTTCTCATAATAGGCGATGGCGTCATCGTTTTCGGTCAGGGTCTTGAATTCGTCCGCGAAGGCGGTCGTCATGGCCGTAGCGGCGTCATCCTTCTCCGGGAGCATGATCCCGACGTTCTTTTCTCCGGTGGAGTCCAGATACTGGGCAAGGAGCCGGCCCTGGGTCGCCTCGATGTAGCAGACCCGGAAGTAGTAGCTGTTGTTCCGGGTGATCAGCGGATTGGTATTGGTGATGGCGATGGCCGGTACCTGAGCCGGTCCGATGTATTCTCCGGCAACCAGGGAATAGATGGCGCCGTAGCTTCCCAGCACGACCGTCGGGTTCTTGGCCAGCAGGGTGTTAACCGCTGTTTCCGCCGCGTCGATGTCAGAGCTGTTGTCGGCGTAGATCAGTTTGATCTCGTGGCCGTCAGCCTCAGGCATCACTTCGTGAGCCAGTTCGATCCCGGCCAGCTCAGCCTTTGCACCATCCTTGTCCGCCCCGGACAT
Source organism: uncultured Bacillota bacterium (assembly GCA_946631075.1). Taxonomy (GTDB): domain Bacteria; phylum Bacillota; class Clostridia; order Peptostreptococcales; family Anaerovoracaceae; genus Lentihominibacter. The sequence goes on from CAMOZS010000206.1 coordinate 2,805, forward strand.
AGGTTCGAAGACGCCGATGCTGATGACCTGGGACTGGTCCTTCGGATCGTCGATGAATGCTTCCTTGAAATTGTTGAATGTCGTGCATCCTGCCAATGCAAAGGCTGTCAGGGCCAGGATGCAGAGCACGGTGATTATTCTGATCTTGTTCATAGACTCTATTATACATTTTTCACTGACCGCGGACAAGTGAAAGTGTGATGTTAGGC
>CAMOZS010000207.1 GCA_946631075.1 uncultured Bacillota bacterium
GGCGGAAGCTCCGAAGACGGAGCAGGCGGAAATTCCGAAAAGGGCGGAAGCAGCGTTCGGGCCCGGCAGAAGCTGCTGGAGGCATCCTACAAGGCCGGCCAGGCCTTCACTGTCGCCTGCGTCGGCAACGTCCACGCCATCGCCCATACCCTGGGCGGCCTCTATCACATCCCCCACGGCCGGGCCAACGCGGTCCTGCTGCCGGTGGTGCTGGAGGACTACGGGGAAAAGATCCGCAGGCCCCTGGCCAGGCTGGTCCGGGAGGCCGGCATTGGCCAGCTGCTGAAGAGCGATGGCCAGGAGACTGATCCGGCGGAAGCCTTTATCCGGCAGATCCGGCAGATGAACCGGCAGATGGGGATCCCGGAAGGATTCGAACAGATCCGGGAAGAGGACCTGGATCAGATGGCCAAATGGGCGGTAAAAGAAGCGAATCCGCTCTACCCCGTTCCGGTCATCTATGACCGAAAGGATGTGAAGCGGATCCTGCGTAAGATCATGGTATAGTTTTATTGACGGGCCGGCAGGCCCCGGAAATGACCGGGCCCGGGATAACTGGCCCGGGATCACTGGGGATCCTGATCAGAGAGGGCGTAGCCGATATTCTCCGCGTGGTCGCCGATCCTCTCCAGTTCGGTGACTACATTGGTGAAGACGATGCCGGCCAGAGGCTCGCATTCGCCGTCCATGAGCCGGTCGACGTGGTGGCCGATCAGTTCGGTCTTCTGCAGGTCGATGCCTGCCTCGATCTTATCCAGCTCGTAAAGTCTGGAGAAGTCGTCCCCGGAGAAGATCTCCAGGGAAAGATCCACGATCTGGCGGACATTAGTCGACATTTTCTGAAGTTCCTTAAGAGCGTCTTCTGAAAGGGCGCTCTTTTTGGCGTGCATTTCTTCGGCGAACTCAACGATGTTTTCGGCGTAGTCGGAGATACGCTCGATATCGGTCTTGGTGATGTTCAGCATGGAGATCCGGCGCAGGGCCTCATCACTGAAGTACATGGACCGCAGATCCAGCATAGCCTCGTCGATCTCCTTGTCCAGGATGTCTACACTTTCCTCGCGGGCCTTGACGGAGGCTACCTTGCCGGCGTCATACTCGAAGAAGCAGTCCAGAGCCCGGTTCAGATTCTTCTCGGCGATCCGGCCCATACGGACGATCTCTCTGTGGGCATTGGCCAGGGCCATCCGGGACGGCATGTTCTTGACGTTCAGCAGATACTGGAGCTTCCTGTCTTCCAGCTGCTCGTTTTCTTCCGGCAGGACCGGGATCAGCTTTTCCGCGAACTTGATGATCAGACTTGTGATCGGAAGTTCCAGGCAGACAGCGATGATGGCGAAGATGGTATGGGTATTGGCCACCTGACGGGCGATGGAATCCGGCGACAGGCCCTGGATCAGATCCAGGATCTGCGGGAATATGTTGATCAGAATGATCAGGATGACCGCCCGGATCAGGTTGAATAACAGGTTGAGGATGGCGGTCCGCTTACCGTTGCGGTTTGTCGTGAGGGAGGCGATCAGGTTGGGCGTGACCGAACCGATGGCGGCTCCGATGACCAGATAGACTGCGGTATGATATCCGAGCAGACCCTGCATGGCAAAGGTCTGGAAGATGACGGTGGAAGAAGAGGAACTCTGCAGGAGGGCCGTAAAGGCGATGCCGAAGATGACAGCCGCGAAGGGGTTGTCCAGACCTGACAGGATGTTGATAAAGCCTTCACTCTCGGCCATGGGGGCGATAGCGTCCTTCATGATGGCGATGCCGACGAAGAGCATGCCGAAGCCCATCAGGAATTCGCCGATGTATTTGACCAGACTTTTCTTGAGAAAGAGGAACATGACCGCGCCGCCGAACAGGATCACCGGCGCGTAGGCCGAGATGTTGAAGGCGGTGATCTGCGCTGTGACCGTGGTACCGATATTGGCGCCCATGATGACGCCGATAGCCTGGGACAGGTTCATCATACCCGAGTTGACGAAGCCGATGACCATGATGTCCGTAGCGGAAGAGCTCTGGACCAGAATGGTGACGGCAAAGCCGACAAATACGGCCATGAATTTATTGGATGTTGCCTTTTCAAGAATGGTCTGCAGATTGTCTCCGCAGGCATTTCGCAAGCCTGAGGACATGACGGTCATACCGTAAAGGAACAGACCGACGCCGCCCAGGAGCGAGAACAGTGTTGTTATAGTCATGTGCTTCCTCCGAAATTCCCCACATTATACTATCACGAAGAGGAGGGAATTGCACCAGAGAAATGCAAGTTTCGCAGAAAAAGCGAAATAAAAAGACCGGGCCCCGCTGATCGGGACCCGGTTCGTGTATCATATTTGTCAAAAGTTTATTGTTCCTGTTCTCCTTCGGCGATAGCGGTGTCAAAGATCGCTGTCACATTCTCGCCCGGAGCCGGTGTGATCTTGGTGACGACGATGGCCGCGATGCCGCCGGCGATGAAGCCGGGCAGGATCTCATAAACACCGGTGCCGGACAGGCAGAGGAGCCAGATGATATCAACGGCAGCTCCGACGACAACACCGGCGCAGGCTCCCGCGTAGTTGAACCGTCTCCAGAAGAGGGACAGGAGGATGACGGGGCCAAAGGCTGCGCCGAAGACGCCCCAGGCGTTTTCGACCAGGTTCATGATGGCCTGGGCTCCCGCTCCCTTGGAGGAGGCGATGACGTAGGCGATGATGGCGATGATGACGACCGCGATCCGGCCGACCCAGAGGACTTCCTTATCGCTGGCTCCCTTGCGGACGATCGGCTGATAGAGGTCCGCGGTAAAGGAAGAGGACGCCACCAGAAGCTGGGAATCCGCTGTGGAAACGGACGCCGCCATGATGGCTGCCAGAAGGAATCCGGAGATGATGGGCGGGAAGAACCGCCGTGCCATAACGATGAAGACCGTCTTCTGGGCGCCGACCGTCAGCAGCTCTTCGCCGACGATCATTCTGGCCTGGTAGGCCATGAGGCAGGCAGCCCCGATGGACAGGACGA
>CAMOZS010000208.1 GCA_946631075.1 uncultured Bacillota bacterium
ATGAACGTACTGATCAGCGGCGGAGCCAAGAACGGCAAGTCATATTACGCCCAGAGGATCGCCAAACAGATGGCGGAGGAACAGGGTGTCCCTCTCTATTATATCGCCACCATGATCCCTCACGACGAGGAGGATCAGGCCAGGATCCGCCGGCATGTGTCCGAGCGGGCCGGATGGGGATTTCAGACCCTGGAGCGGGGGCGGGACCTGATGGGACTGCTGGCCGGGGCCGGAAGAGACCGGCCCGAAGCGGCACCGGACCCGCAGGCGGCGCCGGATCCGCAGGCCGCGGCGGTCGACCCCAGGGGGGTCTTCCTGCTGGACAGCGTGACCGCCCTGCTCAGCAACGAGATGTTTGACGATGAGGGAAACTACGATCCGGAGGCCGGCCGGCGGGTGGCCGCGGACTGCGCAGCCTTTGCAGAAGCGACCGGAAGCACCGTCTTCGTTTCCGATTATATCTACGGAGACGCGGAAGAGTATGATACAATGACGGAGGATTACCGGCGGGCCCTGGCGGCCGCGGACCGGCAGCTGGCAGAAGTCTGCGACCGGGTGGTCGAGGTGTCGGCCGGACTGATCGAAGAGTGGAAATAGACGATGAAGTATCTGAGAGGATTTCTGATGGCATGGGGATGCTTTTGCTGGATCCCCTGCCCATACAAACAATGGCATGACGAGGACCGGGACGCCATGGTGGCCACGCTGCCCTTGGTAGGGACCGGACTGGGCCTGATCACCGGCCTGGTCTGGGCAGCCCTCGGCGCCCTGAACAGCGGACCCATCCTGGCAGGCGCGGTCGTGACCGCCGCCTATTTTGTCATGACCGGATTCATCCACCTGGACGGCTTCATGGACGTTTGCGACGCCGTCATGCCCAGACACCCGGACCTGCAGGTCCGGCGGCGGATCCTCAAGGACCCCCACACGGGATCTTTTGCGGCAGTCAGCATGGCCCTGATGTTTCTCATCTTCGCCGCTTCCGCGGCGGGCCTGTCCAGCCTTTGGACGGAAGGGGCCCTGACCATCATCGCGGTCGCGACGACCTCCCGCTGCATGAGCGCGGCGTCGGTGCTCAGCTGCCGTCCCATGGAGACCAGCCAGTACGTAACGACGGATTTCGGCCGGGGCGGTACGTTCGCAAAGGCTGCGGCGGCCGTGATCATAACAGCCGTGGTCCTGGCGGCCTGCTTTTTCGCGAGCCTCAGGATCCAGGCACAGCCGGACGCGCCTTTCCAGGCATGGCCCGCGGTCAGGATCCTGATCGCAGCCGCCGTCTGCGCTGTGACCGCAGCCATAATGGGCGCCCTTGACCGAAAGGCCCTGGGCGGAATGAACGGGGATATTTCAGGACACATGATCACCAGCGGGGAGATGGCCGGGATGCTGGCCGCGGCCCTGCTGGCGGGACTGTAGATAAAGGAAGGGCCGCTGGAAGGCGGCAGCAGGAGGAAGCAAATGATCCTGATCATCGGAGGAGCATACCAGGGAAAAGAAGAGTTCGCGCGGCAGCAGTTCGGACCGGAGGCGGAGATCGTCAGAGATCTGGAGAAGCTGACCTGGGACTGCTGCGGGGAGGACCCGGACCAGAGACGGGAAGCCGCTGACGAAATGCGGCGGACCAGGGATGAATGGAAGGACAAGATCCTGATCATCAGGGATATTTCCCAGGGCATCGTGCCCATGGACCCGCGGACACGGGCCTACCGGGAAATGAACGGAAGACTGATGCTTTATCTGGCATCGGAAGCGGATCAGGTCTGGCGGGTCTTCTGCGGCATCGGAAAGAGGATCAAATAAGGAGACAGCATGAAATCGACGATCGCACTCATCAGACACGGGATCACCGTCGGCAACGTCCGGCGTTTATATTACGGAGCTACCAATGTTCCCCTGGCGCAGAAGGGGATCGATGAGCTGAAGCGGCTCAGGGAGGAAGGCATCTACCCGGACGGCGAGGGAGCCCGCTTTTATACCACCGGCATGGGCCGGACCCAGCAGACCCTGGAGCTGATCTACGGAGACCGGCCCCACGAGATCATCAAGGACCTGCGGGAGATCAACTTCGGGGATTTTGAGATGAAGACCTACGAAGAACTGATGGAATACGAGGAATACAGGGACTGGATCACAGCGACCAATGACACCAAGGCGCCGCCCAACGGAGAAAGCATCCGTCATTTCAATGAGCGGGTCATCCGGGGCTTTGAAAAAGTCCGCACCGAGCACAGCCTGTTCAGCCTGGAGCTGAGGCATCAGGAAAAGGACGCCAGATCCATCGTCATCTGCCACGGGGGAACCATCTCATCCATTATGAACTACATCTGGCCGGGCGTTCACGACAACATGTACGAATGGCTGCCGGATCCGGGCCACGGATTCCTGCTCCTGCTGGAGGAGGACGGGATCACCGGATACGACCGGTTCTAAGGACCGGGGGGACCAGCCTTTGGAAACTGGCCCCTGCCCCTTTTCAAACCGGGGCGGAAGCGGTATAATGAAACTTGGACTATCGGCGGCGGAGGCCGCTTGAAATACAGGAGGAAATCATGAGTGACGAGAAGAAGAAAGTCATCACCATCAGCCGTGAATTCGGAAGCGGCGGAAGACTGATCGGCCGGAGACTGGCCGAAAAGCTGGGCATTCCTTACTATGACAAGGAGCTGCTGGACAGGATCGCGGAAGAATCCGGATTCAGCAAGGAAATGATCGAGGGCGCAGAGAAGCGCGCCAAGAACAGCTTCCTTTACAGCCTGGCATCCGCCATGGGTACCGGAGAAGCCGGCCCGGAGAGCCTGTCCCTGAACGAACGGTTTTTCCTGGCCCAGTTCGACACGATCCGCAAGCTGGCGGAAGAGGAAGGCTCCTGCGTCATCGTTGGACGCTGCGCGGACTACATCCTGAGAGACCTGCCCTACGCGACCAACGTATTCATCTACGCCGAGGAAG
>CAMOZS010000209.1 GCA_946631075.1 uncultured Bacillota bacterium
GCCTTCAGTTTCTTGATCTTTGTCGAAGTCTTTTTGTAGCCTTTGACGAAGACGGTCTTCTTGTTTTTCTTGAACTTCTTGTCCGTTGCGATCATGATCTGATAGCCGTCGACCCTTGCCTTCTGGCCGGATCCGCCCAGATACATCTTCGTTTTCTGCGCTTTCCATTTGACTGTCATTGCTTTCCTGGCGCCCTTGGATTTTCCCAGAGCGGTCCCAAGGGGTTTGACCTCATAGTCTTCCCATACTTTCCCGGCATATTCGCCTATGCCCTGAATGAAGTAGTTCCCCTCCCCGACACCATTGATCGCGAAGTAATAGTCAACGATATAATCCTGGTCCTTTTTGAGTTCGATCTTATTGCCTTCCTTGTCTGTATAGACCACCTTGACGGCCGGCTTGATCACCTTCCCGGTGTATTTGAAGGTCTCCTTCGCCGTGATCTTCGCGCTTCCGATGCCCTTCTTTATTGTGACCGGGATCTTCTCAGACCGGGTTCCTAAATAGCTGAGATAAAAATAGTTCTTCTCGCTGCTGCCCATCTCCCACTGATTGTTATATTTCTGATCATCCATCTGTTCAAGAGTATCGTCATCAAGAACATCCGCAGGATCGTCGCTATTGACGAAGCCGTCTTCGGCTTCCCCGTAATCATCGTAGCTGTCCAGCTGCTTATACACATAAGTCCTGGCCTGGTCCTCGTCCCTGTATTTCAGGATCAGTTTGTCTCCGGTCCGGAACCACTCCTCCAGGGGATCATATCTGAACCACTTATGCTCGACTCCATCTTCATCCTCGTCCGTCTCCCATTCTCCGTCCGTTTCTTCTCCCAAAGCGATCGGTTCTACAGGCTCAAACTGAACAGATTCGACCGGGCTGGCCACGATGCTGACCGCAAACTCACAGGTAAGTCCCTGATATTCCATTTTGCAGTAATAATCTCCCGGAGCCTCCCAGTGACTGCCGGGTTCATCCTGGCTGCTGCAGTCCAGCTCCACCTCATCCTCATCGATCACGTCATCTTCATCCTGCTTCGAGATGAAGCCGCACTCACCTTCGTCATACACATATTCCGTCCTGTTACCCTTCAAATCGGTCAGGGTGATCGTGTCTCCCTTTCTGAATGATGGCTCATCATAACGATAATAGACGTTGCCGTCTTCATCTTCTTCCCAGTCTCCATCGCAGTTCTCATAGATCTCGTATGGCGCGGCTTCGGCAAACTCGATCTTCTGAACGGAATTGAGAGTAAGAGAAACCTTCAGATTCTTAACGGGCTCTGAAACGAGCCAAACTAACAGGTAGTAGTCCTCACCTGCTTGCAGCTGGCCCACTCCGGACTCCACATCGCCTTCGTCATAATAGGCATGTGCCAGACCTTCGTCCTCTTCGTCATCAGGATCCTCTCCGGTCATTTGATAGATATCTGCGGTCACATATCCTGATCCGGCAGTTACAGAGAGGCTGACGGCAACATCCTGATCGGCCTCCCCGATTTTGTATACTAATGTGTCCTCACCATCGGGGAACACGGGGGAGACAGTATCTCCAATATTGATGATCCCATCATAACCCTCAGGAATCTCGTCCGCGGCCAGCGCCGCCCGGCTCTCCTCCTGCGCGCTCTTGTCCTCCTGCTGCACAGCCAGCGACATGGCCGGCATGAACACCACAGCGGTCATGACCGCCAGCATAACGGCAAGCCACCGCCTCATACTCTTCTTCATCCTCTTCTCCTTTCAAACAAAGCCCGTCAATAAACAAGTATATTATACAGGAGCGGCAGGCTCTTGGGTATATGTAGTGCTTTGTTTTTTCATGTATACATGTTATAGTGGGCATATGGATAACAGACCTGTCATTTTTGATACAAGCGATGGGCAGCAGCTGCGCATCAATATGATCGGATCCTGGCTGAAGAGACACTTCGGCAGGAAGATGGTAAAACTATCTGTGGACGGAGGCTTCACCTGCCCCAACCGAGACGGGAGCAAAGGAACCGGCGGCTGCCTTTTCTGCTCCGGTTCGGGCTCCGGGGATATGGCCAGCCCGGTCGCGGGAAGATTTCCTGAGGCTGCTGCCGAAGGGGGCAGCTCCGCAGTGACCGCGGCCGGCATTCGTTCTGCCCTGGATGATCAGATCCGGCTCCTGTCGGACAAGTGGCCCAACGCGGGTTACATCGCCTATTTCCAGAACCACACCAACACCTATGCTCCGGCAGACCACCTGCGCCAGCTCTTTAACGCGGCCCTGGACCAGCCGGTCGTATCCGGCCTTGCCATTGCCACCAGGCCCGACTGTATTTCTGACGAGGTCCTGGATCTGCTGGAGGAACTGGACCGGAAGACATTCTTATGGGTGGAGCTTGGCCTGCAGACCATCCACGATGAGACCGCCCAGGCCATGAACCTCTGCCATAGTCTGGCCGATTACGATGATGCGGCAGCCAGGCTCGGGGCGCGGGGGATCCGCACAGTGACGCACCTGATCCTGGGCCTTCCCGGGGAAAGCCGTCAGATGATGCTTGAATCCGTCAGGCACGCCTGCCAGCCTTTGCATGCTCCCGCCGCCGGACCGGCTTCGGACAGGCCGCCGGCCCATCTGTTTGGCCTGAAGCTCCATATGCTGAACGTGGTGCGAAGCTCGGCTCTGCCCGCGGAATACCCCGGCTACGTTCCCTTTGATTCCATCGACGATTACACCGACTTCGTCATCGAGGCCCTTGAGCTGGTACCGCCGGACATCACCATCCACCGCATCTCCGGCGATGCTCCCCGAAGCGATCTGATCGCCCCGGAATGGAGCTGGAAGAAGCGGACCATTCTCAATGAGATCCACCGAAAGATGCGGGAACGCAATACCTGGCAGGGGCGCAGGTCCTCCCCCCACGATCAGATTGCGGATTAACGCAGTGTGTGTTGCAT
>CAMOZS010000210.1 GCA_946631075.1 uncultured Bacillota bacterium
ATTCACAGCAGGTATGGATCCCTTCCTGCCGGCATCTGCGAAAGACCTCAGCTGTGAAATCCGTCTGCAGGAGAGGCTCCCCGCCGGATATGGTGACCCCGCCTCCGGAGCGTTCATAGTAGCCCCTGTCCCGCCAGATCTCCTCCATGGCTTCCTCAGGGGTCATCTGTCTGCCCCAGGCCTTGATGGCCTCCGAGGGGCAGACTTCAGCGCAGGCCATGCAGCTTACGCACCGGTCATAGTCTATGCTGACCAGCCTGTTCCGGTAAAAGGCCAGGGGGCTGATCTCCTCGCCGGAAGGCCCCTTCTTTTTTTCGGGGCAGACGCTGTCGCAGAGGCCGCAGGCCTTTTTCCCGATGCATTTTTTCTTATATACTCCCGGCTGGATCCTGGCCGTCAGGCTCTCCGGGTTGCTGCACCAGCGGCAGCGAAGGGGGCATCCCTTCAGGAAGAGTTCCGTTCGGATCCCCGGCCCGTCGTGAATGGTAAAATGCTGTATGTTAAAAACGATTCCCGTCTGATCCAATGATCTCTCCTGTTCTTACCAAAGACATTCTTCGATGACTTCCCTGCCCTGGAGCTGGTCCATGCAGGCTCCCGCGAATTCGCTGTCCAGCCCGTAGACGATCCCGGCCAGGCCGCCGGCGACCGCTCCGGTAGTGTCGGTGTCGCTGCCCAGGTTGACCGAGGTCAGTACCGTGTCCTCGAAGTCGCTGCCATTGAGCAGGGCCCAAAGGCTGGCCTCCAGGGTGTCGACCACGTATCCACCGGAAGAGATGTCCTCTTCGGCCAGCTGATCCAGCCTTTGCAGGCGGTCGAAAGGCTTGTTGTACTCAAGGTCCGGAAGGATATCCCGGATGGCTTCTCCGGCCAGGAGGCGGCGGGCCACATGGACGTATATCTGGCATGCCTTCATGGAGATCTCATGGCCGTGGGTGATGGCGGACACCGCCCGTATTTCCTCGTCTGATGCGTCAGTGAAGGCCAGGGGCAGGATCCGCATCAGGGATCCGTTGCCGTTGTCACGCTCCCCGGTTCTGGGCCGGCCGCTCATGAGGGCTCTTCCGGTAGCGATCCCGATATCGAAGACTTCTCCCGTGGCCGTGAACTCTTCGTCCTTCATCCAGCGAAGGAAATTGGACCGGATGTCATGGAGGTCGATCCTGCCCTCATTATCCTTGATGCTCTTAGCCGTCGCGATGGCCATGGATGTGTCATCGGACCAGGTGCCGGCCGGCTGATCGTGGGTTCCGTAGCCTGCCATACCCTTGCAGACGAAACTGCCCCGGGACTTGAACTCATAGGGAACGCCCAGGGCGTCGCCGATGGCCAACCCGAATACAGCGTCATATAATTTTTTGTTCATCTTCTTCTCCCCTTTCGTCATAATCAGGCCTGCGGTCTTTACTCCGCCTGCACCGCGATATAATCATGGTCCACCGCCTGCAGGAAAGTCTCAAACAGGTCCGCTGTTTTGATCCTCAGGCTGGACGTGTTGATGCAGGGGTGACAGCCCACATACTCTGACTTCAGGATATCTTCATCGACCAAAAGCTGGACCCGCCGGTCCCTGTCATTGATCAGTCCCATGATGCTGGCCGAGCCGGGCGCGCAGTCGATCATTTCCTCCATGTATTCAGGCTCAGCGAAATGCAGTCTTGAACTGCCCGCCTGCTTCGAAACGACGCTGCTTCGAAATCTCTTATCGGACGGGAGCATGAGCATGTAGAATTTCGTCCGCTGCCGGTTGGCCAGAAACAGATTGTTGCAGATGCGGGCCTCAAGGCTGGTCTCGATCTCCGCAAGCAAAGAAGGATCCTCCCCTGTCGCGGGAGCATGATCGATCCGGTCGTATTCTATTCCAAGCCGATCCAGGAAATCATAGGTCCTGATCTCCTTATCTGATCTTCCCTGCCCGTCTTCGGGTCTTCCCTTATGGATCTGCAGCATCTGTGTCACCTGCCCTCCTGAAATGTTATCACTATATGATACCACAGAACGGCGGCTCTCAGGCTATTTTTCGGCCTTCGCCGCGGGGTTTGGCGATCATTTTTTCAGCACCCGTTTGTTGATCTCCAGCATCACCGACACGATGCCGGTGTTCTTCCGCCCGTAGTAGCGATTGGGCACCAGCGATCCCTTATAGGGGTAGTTCAGGGCCGTCGTCAGTCCCAGCCTTTTGCAAAGGCTGATGATGCTTTCCACCACTTCCCTGGAGTAGTAATCCTCCTCCGTTCCGATACAGATATCGGGAAAGCCGGTCCAGCCGAAGATCCGGTTAACGGTCTCATCGCTGAAGGAATGGAGGTCGATGATCAGGCAGGAGCCGTGCTCCCGGAGCACGGCCTCCGCGCGGCGGTTCAGTTCCTCATGGTGGGCATCGTAGATCTTCGATACCTCTTCCCTGTGGGCCGGCGTTGGCCGGAACATTTCCCTCCCCCGTCTGTCGCGGGTATAGATGTATCCCATCCCGTAAGCTTCCATGGGTTCGCTGCCGTCCCGGAATCTCTCCACATCGCAGTAGAGCCGGGAATAAGGGAAAATGATCGTGTCCTCTGCCAGGGCAGGCGGTATCAGTTCCAGGATCCCCGTGTCACACATAAAGCGGTTCTCCTCCTCCAGTTCGTCCTGCGGGATCAGGGCCGTCCGACCGTATTCCTGGGGAATGTACATGGACGCGTGGGGTACGTGGATCAGTAGGTTCTTCATATCTTGTGCTCCTTTCTCTACCACAAGGAGCACACTAAAAAAGTCCCATCGATGCGACAGGACTTCATCTCTTATTCATCCCATCGCTCAGGCTTTAGCACCTTGCCTTCCGGCAGGTTGCTGCACGATCATCGGGCCTGTCCCTAACGTGCTCTTCATGGTTTCCTATTCACTTTTTCCAATTAC
>CAMOZS010000211.1 GCA_946631075.1 uncultured Bacillota bacterium
AGGAGCACGACCTGTGGATCATCTCCGATGAGGTCTACAGAGAGTTCGCTTACGACGGCAGAGAGGTCACATCCTTCGGTATGCTGGATGATATCGCGGACAGAGTAGTCATCGTCGACTCCGTTTCCAAGAGATTCTCCGCATGCGGCGCCCGCATCGGCTGCGTCATAAGCAAGAACAAGGAACTGATGAGCGGCATCCTGAAGCTGGCTCAGGGAAGACTTTGCTGTCCGACTCTGGAGCAGGTCGGAGCTGCGGCTCTGTACAGGATCGACAAGTCCTACTACGACGAAGCAAAGGCTGAGTATGAAGGCAGAAGAAACGCTGCTTACGAAGAGCTGTCCCAGATCCCGGGCATCGTATGCCAGAAGCCGGGCGGAGCATTCTACCTCACCTGCAAGCTGCCGGTCGAGGACGCTGAGGACTTCCTCATGTTCCTGCTCAAGGAATTCGACGACAACGGAGAGACCGTTATGTTCGCTCCGGCGGCCGGATTCTACGCTACACCGGGCCTGGGCAAGAACGAGATGCGTATCGCCTACGTTCTCAATCAGGACTCCATGCGCAGAGGCGCTGAGCTGATCAAGCTGGGCATCGAAGCTTATAAGGCAGCAGGACATAAATAAATCGATAGAAAGGCGCAGGTATGGCATCAAAACTGTCACCGATGATGCAGCAGTACATCGAGATCAAGGAACAGTACAAGGACGAGATCCTGTTTTTCCGGCTCGGTGACTTCTACGAAATGTTCTTTGATGACGCGAAACTGGTCTCCAGAGAACTGGAACTGACATTGACAGGTAAAAACTGCGGTTTGGAAGAAAGGGCTCCTATGTGTGGAGTCCCTTTCCATTCCGCGGATACTTATATTGCCCGTCTGATCGAGAAAGGCTACAAGGTGGCTATCTGCGAGCAGACGGAGGATCCGGCTTCCGCCAAGGGACTGGTCCGAAGAGAGGTCATCCAGGTCGTGACCCCGGGAACTCTGCTTTCCAGCACCATGCTCCGGGAAAACGAGAACAATTTCATCGCCTCCGTCCATGCCGGCGGAGGGGAGTGGGGACTGGCCTACTGTGACATTTCCACCGGTGAACTGCGTCTGACCAGCCTTTCCGGCGCCAGCGGAGAGACGGCTCTTCAGGATGAGCTGGTCAAGATCGACGCCAGAGAGATCCTGATGAGCCAGGAAACGGCCATGAGCCTGGACATGGACGATCTCAAGACCCTGACCGGGGCCTACCTCAACACCATCGAGGATTCCTTCTACCGTCCCCAGGCCATGAGGGACGCCATCCGTCTCCAGTTCCACACCGATTCCCTGCAGGGCCTTGGCATCAATGAAGGGTCCGCGGCGGAGGCGGCGGTGGGATCGCTGCTCCTCTACATCCACGATACCCAGAAGAACGACATGAGCCACATCGCCCGGCCGGCGGTATACGCCACCGGGGACCACATGTCTCTGGATAAGGCGACCATCCGCAATCTGGAGCTAACGGAGACCCTCTTCGAGAAAAAGCTGTCCGGATCCCTTCTGGGCGTTCTGGACAGGACCCATACGGCCATGGGATCCAGGCTTCTGAAGCAGTGGATCAGGACTCCCCTGAACGACTGCGCCAGGATCAACCGGCGGCTTGACGCCGTGGCCGAGCTTGCCGATGATGTCCTTCTCAGAAACGATATCAAGGAGGAGCTGAAACGGATCTACGATTTCGAGCGCCTGGCCGGAAGGATCGCCACCGGCAAGGCCAACGGCCGGGACCTGATCGCCCTGCGCAATTCCTGCGCCAGCCTGCCGGAGATCAAGCAGCTGATCGCAGGGTCGAAGTCCCAGCTTTTGCAGGAGCTGTCGGACCAGATCCACGGCCTTGAGGATGTCTTCGATCTGATCGACCGGAGCATCGTGGAAGAGCCGCCGTTCACAGTGAAGGAGGGCGGACTGATCAGGGAAGGCTACTCTGAGCAGCTGGACGATATGAAGCTGTCCATCCGGGACGCCCGGGAATGGATCGCCTCCCTTGAAGCCAAGGAGAGGGAGAGGACCGGGATCAAGAACCTGAAAGTGGGCTTCAACAAGGTCTTCGGCTACTACCTGGAGGTGACCAAGTCCTTCTACGACATGGTCCCGGAGGATTATATCCGCAAGCAGACCCTGGTGGGGAGCGAGCGGTTCGTCACTCCCCAGCTCAAGGAGACGGAAAGGCTGGTCCTGAACGCGGAGACCGAGATCAACAAGATGGAATACGAGCTCTTTTCCCAGATCCGGCAGACTCTGCAGGAGAAGACCCCGGTGATCCAGGAAACTTCGGCTGCCGTTGCCAGGCTGGACGCCCTGGTCTCATTCGCCCATGTCAGCGACCAGAACGGCTACATCCGTCCCCAGGTGGATGAGGGCGATGTCATCCGGATCGAGCGGGGACGGCACCCGGTCATCGAACAGACCATCCGGGACGGCCTCTTCGTCAGCAACGATACCTATATCGACCGCAGCGAAGCCAGCATGCTGATCATCACCGGGCCCAACATGTCCGGTAAATCCACCTATATGCGGCAGACGGCCCTGATCGTGCTCATGTCCCAGATCGGATGCTTCGTTCCGGCCAGCGCCGCCAGGATCGGCGTCTGCGACCGGATCTTCACCAGGATCGGCGCCTCGGACAATCTTGCCCAGGGCCAGAGTACGTTCTACGTGGAGATGAGCGAGCTGGCCTATATCCTGAATACGGCCACCCGGCGCAGCCTGGTCATCCTGGACGAGATCGGGCGGGGGACCAGCACCTACGACGGTCTTTCCATCGCCTGGGCGGCGGCGGAGTTCCTGAGCCAGCCCCAGCGGAGGATCCGGACCCTGTTCGCGACCCACTATCAT
>CAMOZS010000212.1 GCA_946631075.1 uncultured Bacillota bacterium
CCGGCGCAGACGATGATCGCGGCGATGACCGCGATGAGCACGGTCCTGCGTTTCTTGCCGCCGGGTTCAGGCGGCCGGGCCGGGGCCGGAGGGTCTTCCTCATAGGCCGGCTTGATTTTGGGCACAGGCGTGCCGCACTGTTCACAAAAGGAGCACCCCTCAGGGATAAAGGCTCCGCAGTGTCTGCAATACATAGATCGTCCCTCCTTTAACGCGGCATTCGATCACTTAAGAGGATTATACCATACAAAGGCTGGGTATGCTCATCTCAAAAGGCCGGTCTGTTTCGGGCCAGGCCTGCTTCGGACCGGATCGGACGGGGACCTAGCGGGAACGATCGCCGGCCAGGACCATCAGAGCGACGACGGCGATGACCATGCCGGCAAGACCCGCCGCGGAAGGGACCTCCGTATAGAGAATCAGGCCCACAAGAAAAGCAGCAGTCGGTTCGGCTCCGGACTGAAGGATGGCGACCCGGCCGGCTTCCACATGCCGCATGGCGATGATGTAGGCAATGGAAGGAAGCAGGGACGTGCAGATGGACTGGACAAGAAGGAAGGCAGACCCGTATGCCGGGGCCGCGGCCAGGTATCCGGCCAGATCGGTCCAGTCGGTGAAGAAGGAAAGAAGGATGGAAGCGAACAGGGCCGACCAGAAGCTGATGGTAAAAGAGTGATAGCCTTTGGTGGCGATCGCCTTGGACATGATGATGTAGATACTGTTGCAGAGGGCAGCGGCCAGGCCCATGAGAAGGCCGAAGGCGCTCCACTGCAGGCCGCCCCCGTCGAATATGCCGCTCAGCATGGCGCAGCCGATGAAGGCGATGACCATACAGACTACTTTTTTCGCGGTGATGGGCTCGTGAAAGAGGGCCGCGCTGATCAGAAGGACGAAGGCCGGGGCCGTGCAGAGAAGGATGGCGGCCAGGGACAGGGAAAGGCGGATGGCCGCGATGTTATAGGCGATCATCAGCAGGACCGATCCGAACACAGCGATCGCCGCCGCGTAGGGAAGGTCCCTGGGCCGCATATAGAGCAGGGACCGGTCTTTGACCAGGATGTAGACCAGGGTCAGGAGGGCGCACACGGAGGTCCTGGTGAAGACGATGGTCGGATTGTCCAGGCCAGCCTTTGCGAGTTCCCGCACGAAAACTCCGGCCAGGCCCCAGCAGCTGCCGGCCAGGATGGGCAGGAGCACGTATTTGTTCAGATGTCCCTCTTTTCTGTCCATGAGAGGATTGTAACACAGGGCGAAAAAAGTGTCCATTTCAGGATTGCAGGGGGTTGCCATATATGGTAACATTGTTCCACACAAGGTTATCATATATGATAACCGGGAAAGGGGAGAGGCGATGAACAGTAAGGACGACAGGAGCCTTCGGGAGCGGACGGTGAGGCGGCTGGCGGCTTACCGGATGATGATGCAGCGAAGCCAGGAGGACCTGGCGGAGGAGCTTGGGACCAGCAAGTCCAGTATTTCCAGGATCGAGAGCGGCCGGCAGAACCTGACCGTGGATTATGTCGAGGCCATCGCCCGCGCTCTGGGTAAGGATGCTTCCTTCGTGCTGGAGGACCATAAGGAAGAATACGGTGACAGATCCCAGTACAGTCTCAAGCTGTACGATGAGGAGCTGGTCAGGTTTGAGATGATCCGGGATGTGGGCCTGCCTGTCCGGATCCTGGAGGTCAATGAGGACCGCCGGGAGGTCTTCCCCCTGGATCTGGAAGTGAGTGAAGAGGGTCTGCGTAAGTGGCTTCAGAAGAGATTCGCGCCGAAGAACAGGGAATATGTCGGCAGCATTCTGCATTCCTTAGGGCTGACGATAGATGATCTGAAGGGGATCCTCGATGTTTGTATGGGATTATCGCTGAACGACAGCTACTGGGTGCCGCAGTCGACCTTCGAAGGAAGCTTCGCGGAGTACAACCTGTATCAGAATCGCTTTGACACGACCCTTTCGCTGATTGCGTATCTGGGCAGGGGGAGCAGAGTCAGGAAGTACGGAACGACGCCGGAGCTGACCACAGGGGGCATGCTGCGCAAAAGCTGGTATTTCTCTGAGCGAAGAGGGATCTGGCTCTACAAGAGCGGTACGGAGGGTTTTGCCAACGCGGGCAATGAGCCTTACTCCGAGTTCCTGGCCTATCAGATCGCTCAGCGGATGGGGCTGAATGCCGTGGCCTACGAGCTTGAGAACTATCATGGGATCCTGGCATCGAAGTGCCGGCTGTTCACGGATATCGATACCGCCTATGTACCGATCGGCAGGATCGTCCGCGCCGGCGGGATCCAGGCCTGTCTGGATTACTACCGGGAGCTTGGAGATGAGTTCTATCAGGAACTGGCCAGCATGCTGGTGTTCGACGCGGTGATCGTCAATGAAGACCGGCACTTTGGCAATTTCGGTCTGCTGAGGGACAATCATACCGGCAGGATCATAGGGCCGGCGCCGATCTTTGATAACGGGCTTTCGCTTTTGGCCTATGGAATGAAAAAGGATTTTGAAAGCGATGATGACTTTGAGGAATACCTTGCGTCAAGATCCAATCCCTATGGATACGACAATAAGTTCATGGACCTGGCCCGCCGGGTCATGGGCCCTGTGCAGCGGGAGCAGCTTCGCCGGCTGATCGGCTTCGAATTTACAGAGAGCGACCTGACCAACCTGCCCCGGTGGCGGGTGAAGCGGCTGGAGCAGATGGTCCAGGACCGGGTCCGGGACCTGCTGGAATAAAAAAGATCCCCGAAGCCTTGCTGCCGGGGATCGGGATCGGTCTGTCATACCGTTACATCTTCGTAGTAGTTCTCCGACCGGGTCACCGTGGTCTTCGGCGCCGGATCCAGAGGCTG
>CAMOZS010000213.1 GCA_946631075.1 uncultured Bacillota bacterium
AGGAACTGTACGCGCCGGACGGCCTCCATCCAAGCAAGGCCGGATCAGAGATCGCCGCGAAGACCATCGCGCGGGCCATACAGGAGTATGAGAAAGGAAGAAGGTAGCTAATATGCGTTGTCCTAATTGCAGAAGCAGGATGGAGAAGGGGAGTCTTCAGTCCTCCAAAGATATCATATGGACCAGCAAGGCCCTCGGCAAAGATAAGGCGGACGATGTGCTGGTGGCGGAGAAAAAGCTCTTCGGCCGGGGGGCGGAAGCCTATTATTGCGAGAACTGTGGTTTCATCGTCATGAGGACCAGAGAGAAAGAAAGCATTTTCAAGTAGCAGCAGAGGAAGGCTTATGAGAAAAATAGCGAGTAGGATCACAGCCATACTGATCGTGTTGATGATGGCTCTTTCCCTATGCAGCTGCGGCGGAGGAGAGTCCGGCAGCGCAGAGGAAACCGGAAGCACAGTGGAAACCGAGGCCGCGCAGCAAGAGGCAGGCCTGCTTTTGCTTGAGGTAAACGGGCAGACCCTGGAAGCGGACCTTGAGGATAACGAAGCGGCCGGGGCCCTGAAGGACCTGATCGGCGAAGACGGGCTGGAACTTGAGCTTGAGGAGTACGGCGGATTCGAGAAGGTCGGACCTCTGCCGGAGGCTCTTCCGGCAAGTGATGAGCAGATGGACACCTCGGCAGGAGACATCGTCCTCTATCAGGGAGATCAGATCTCTCTGTTCTACGGTGAGAACTCCTGGTCCTATACCAGACTGGGCCGTGTCAGGGATGCGGACGGGGCCCGGCTTCAGGAGATCCTGGGGGATGGGGATGTCAGTGTAGTATTGAAGCTTGAAGAATAACAGAGGACATAAGAAATGAGCGGAACGATCACACTGAAAACAGATCATCTTATTCTGAGGCGGCACCGGATGGAGGATGCCCGGCCTTTGCATGAGGAGTTCGGACTGGATGAGAAGATGTTTGAGTTTTCCGGATGGAACCCTTACGCCACGGAGGAGCAGGCGGAGGAAGCGGTCCGCAGATTCCTGGATGGATATGACCGGGACCATTTCTACGGATGGGCGATCGATTACCAGGGAGAGCTTGCCGGGACCATCGGAGCATACGACTACGATCCGGAGACCAACTCCATTGAGATCGGCTGCAGCATCGCCCGCAGATTCTGGGGGAAGGGCTTTGCCAGCGAAGCGGTCAGGGCGGTCCTGGACCATCTTCTGGGAGAAGAGAAGATCAGCCGGGTCACGGCCTGGTGCGCGGCGGACAATATCGGGTCTGTCCGGGCCATGGAGAAAGCAGGAATGCAGCAGGTCAGCCGGGAGGAAGGGGCCCTTGAGATCTGCGGGAAGACCTACGACAAGCTCAACTACGCGGCAGGGGCGGATGCTCCCATTTTTTCTTGAGGTCCCGGACGCGGGAGTGGTAAAATCATATGGGAAAGGGGAAGGCGAGCATGGAGACCCTATTCAAACTCAAGGAAAACAATACCACCATACAGACGGAGATCGCGGCGGGCCTGACCACTTTCATGACCATGGCTTACATCCTCGCGATCAATCCCAGCATCCTGGGCGACGCGGGAATGAATCCCCACGGGGTCCTGATCGCCACCTGCCTGGCCTCGGTGATCGGCTGCTTCTGCATGGGATTCATGGCCAATCTGCCCTTCGCCCTGTCGGCGGGGATGGGGCTCAACGCCTTTTTGGCCTACACGGTCGTCCAGGGCATGGGCATCTCCTGGCATGTGGCCCTCCTGGCCGTATTCGTCGAAGGCCTGATCTTCATCCTCATGTCGGTGACCAATGTGCGGGAGGCCATATTCAACGCCATCCCGCTCCCCCTCAAGAAGGGAGTCTCCGTGGGCATCGGCGTCTTCATCGCCTTCATCGGTCTGCAAAACGCTGGCCTGTCCGTTGACGCTTCCACCCTGGTGACCATCACCAATTTCAGTGAGAACTTCACCAGTCAGGGCATCTGCGCCCTCCTGGCGGTCATCGGACTATTCATCACGGCCATCCTTTATATCAAAAACGTGAAAGGCTCCATCTTCTTCGGCATCGTGGCCACATGGGGCCTGGGCATGATCTGCCAGCTGGCCGGCCTATATGTGCCGGACCCGGACAACGGGGTATTCAGCCTTTTCCCGGCCGGGATCATCAGCCTTGATTTCTCTCATCTGGGGGACACCTTCGGCGCCTGTTTCCAGACCAGCTTCAAGGATGTGGGCATCTTCAATTTCATCGTGGTGATGAGCTCCTTCCTCTTCGTGGACCTGTTCGATACCATCGGGACCCTGATCGGCGTCAGCGCCAAGGCCGGGATGCTGGACGAGCAGGGCCGCCTGCCGGCCATCCGGCCGGCCCTCCTGTCCGATGCCATCGCCACCACCTGCGGTGCCATCCTGGGCACATCCACCACAGGGACCTATGTGGAATCCTCGGCGGGCATCGCCATCGGAGGCAGGACCGGGCTTACGGCCGTCACCACAGGATGCCTTTTCCTCTTGTCCTGTTTCTTCTCGCCTCTGTTTACCTCGATCCCGTCCTTCGCTACGGCGCCGGCCCTGATCATGGTAGGCTTCCTTATGTTCAGCGGGATCAAGGAACTGACATTCAAGGACGAGGAGATGACGGATACCATTCCGGCATATCTCTGCATCATAGCCATGCCTTTGTTTTACAGCATTTCTGAAGGGATCTCCTTCGGCGTGATCTCCTATGTCCTGATCAACCTGGTCTGCGGGAAGAAGGACAGGATCACCCCGCTCATGTACGTTCTGGCGATCCTCTTCGTCGCCAAGTATGTTTTTCTATAGAACATGATAGTTAGT
>CAMOZS010000214.1 GCA_946631075.1 uncultured Bacillota bacterium
ATACCCCCGTAGGGTATTTGTCAAGAACACACAGTCTGGCCGGGTGAATATATTAGTCTGCGGTACTGCACGCTTAGTCAGACACGATCGCTCAGATCAAGACGATCGACATCGGCCGCAGCCTTCTTCTTCTGCCACCGGCAGACGATGGCGTAAGCCGTGAGGACCATGATCCCGGTGAAGGTCCAGGAGATGGGATAGACGATGACTATGCTCCGGAAGGACCCGAACTGGGGCAGCACGACGAAGACCCAGGCGATCCGGAAGAGACATGAACCGATCACGGTCAGGATCGTAGGCAGGGCGGAATAGCCCATGCCCCGCAGGGCCCCGCTGGTGATCTCATAGGAATTGGCGATAAAATTGAAGAGGCAGACGGTCAGTATGCGGGTGGCGCCGAAGGCGATGACCTCCGGATCCGTCGCGAACAGACCGATCAGATGATAACGAAGCAGCATGAAACTGATGTCCACCGCCGCCGAAGAGCACACGCCGAACAGCATGCACCAGCGAAAGACCTCCCGGCACCGCTTCAGATCACCGGCACCATAGTTCTGGGAAGTGAAGGTCACCACGGCCTGAGTGAACGAGTTGATCACATAATAGGCAATGAACTCAAAGGTCTGAGCCGCTGCCGATCCTGCCACGGCCGCCGACCCGAAACTGTTGATCGCTGACTGGAGAATGATATTCGAAAAAGAAAAGACCATGCCCTGCAGACCGGCGGGAACACCGATGCGGAGGATCTCCATAAGAGGTTCTTTGCGAATGTAAAGTCTGCGCAGGCTGACCCGGAACCGGTCCTCCTCCCTGGCCAGCAGGATCAGGATGACCGCCGCGCTGATGCCGGTGGAGATGTCGGTGGCAATGGCGACGCCCGCTTCGTTCCAGTGAAAGATAATGACGAAGACCAGATTCAGGCCCACATTGATCACGCCCGATGCCAGCAGGCAGTACATCGGCCGCTTGCTGTCCCCCTTGCTGCGCAGGACCGCCGACCCGAAATTATAGATCATCAGGAAGGGCATGCCCAGCATATAGATCCGCAGATAGAGAATGGCTTTTTCCAGAATGTCCTCCGGCGTACCCATCACTTCCAGCAAAGGCCGGGCCAGCAGATTGCCTACCGCGACCAGGACCAGTCCGCTGATGATGGCCGTCGTCATGGACGTCACCACTGCATCGTGGATCCGGACGTCCCGCCCCTGTCCGATCAGTCTGGCGACCACTACATTGGTCCCCATGGCCAGGCCGGTAAAGAGTCCGACGATCAGGGCAATGACAGAGGAGTTCGCTCCCACCGCCGCCATGGCCTGGCTGGAAGCGAACCGGCCGACCACCGCCGTGTCCGTCGCGTTGAAAAGCTGCTGCATGACGCTGGTCGCCATGAACGGCAGAGCAAACTTGATGATTTTGCTCCACAGAGGCCCGTGGAGCATGTCAATGGAATTTCGTGATGTCTTCGCTCGCATGGAATCAGTATACCACAATCACGCAAAGGCTGGGGCGGTCCTGTTCCGGAATCAAAGTTTTCTTACGAACAGGGTCCGCATGGCGTTGAGCACAGCCAGGACCATGACGCCGACGTCAGCGAAGATGGCTGCCCACATGCCGACGATACCAAAAGCGCAGAGGATCAGACAGAGCACCTTGATCCCGATAGCGAACCAGATATTTTCCTTGACGATCCGCATGCATTTGCGGGAAATGCGGATGGCCTTGGAGATCTTCAGCGGATCGTCGTCCATCAGGACCACATCCGCCGCCTCGATCGCGGCATCCGAGCCCAGTGCTCCCATGGCGATACCGATGTCAGCTCTGGAAAGGACCGGCGCGTCATTGATCCCGTCTCCCACGAAGGCCAGCCGGCCCCGCCGCGGATCATCCTTAAGAGCAGCGTCCCGATGGGCATCATCCCCGCGGGCTTCCGGATCCTTCGCTCCCAGGCTCTTCAGCAGTTCCTCCACCGCGGATACCTTGTCCGCCGGCAGAAGCTCGCTGCGGATATCCGTGATCCCCAGCTTGCTGCCGACCAGTTCCGCGGCAGCCTTGCTGTCGCCGGTCAGCATGACCGTCCTGGTAACACCGGCAGCTTTCATCCGGGCGATGGCGGCCGCGGAATTCTCTTTGATCACGTCCGCGATCACGATGCATCCCGCGTAGACGCCGTCCACGGCCACGTAGACCACAGTTCCGCCCTCTTTCGCCGTACTTTCAGCCGCAGGTCCCGCAGAGGCGGAAACTCCGGCAAGCTCCATCATTTTCATATTTCCGACCCAGACTGTTCTCCCATCCACGCGGGCGCGGATCCCATGACCGGCGATCTCCTCGACCTCCTCCATGTGGGCCTCTTCCCCGTGAGCCGGTGCGGCCGTTTCAAGGCCGGTCCTGCCCAGAGCCAGATCCGCGGCCTCACTGGCGCAGCGCAGGGCCTGAGCGATCGGATGGGAAGAGTGGCGCTCCGCGGCAGCGGCCAGATGCAGCAGCCGGGCCCTGGCGATCATCCCGGCTTCATCAGCCGTCGCGGCCATACCGGCTTCATCGGCCGTCGCGACAATACCGGCGTCCCCGGTCCCGGCGGATTCAAAACCTGCCGGAAGGACCCGGACCACCTGGAAGACGCCCTTTGTCAGGGTCCCGGTCTTATCCATGACCACCGTCTTTACCTTGGACAGGGCCTCCAGATAATTTGATCCCTTGACCAGGATCCCCTCCCGGCTTGCCCCACCGATACCGGCGAAGAAACTGAGCGGGATGCTGATGACCAGGGCGCAGGGACAACTGCCGACCAGGAAGGTCAGCGCCCG
>CAMOZS010000215.1 GCA_946631075.1 uncultured Bacillota bacterium
TGATCTCGGAGATGGCCTGCTATTATCATCTGCAGGGCAAGACTCTGATGGACGCAATGAACGAGCTCTATGAGACTTACGGATATTACAGAGAAAAGGTGGCTTCTTTCGTATTCGAAGGGCTGGACGGCCAGGCCAAGATGGCTGAGATCATGGCCGGCCTGCGGGAGAAGGCACCGGAGGCGATCGGGGCCAAGATTGAGCGGATCCGTGATTTCGGGACCGGGATCGTGACCGACCTGGCCACAGGGGAGACTTCGCCGACGGGACTGCCGGAAGCCAATGTTCTTTTCTATGATATGGCGGACCGGTGCACAGCCATCATCCGTCCGTCGGGAACGGAGCCCAAGATCAAATTCTATATGATGACGGCCGGGGATTCCCTGGAAGAGGCTGACGCCAAGCTGGCCGCCATCGAAGCAGCCGGAGCAGCGCTGCTGGGATAATGAAATGACAGCAGGGACGGACCTGCCTTTGCAAGGACGCCCAGCTTTTGCATAAAAAACTAGAAGGAAGGAGGCGGTATCGTGAGTGACATGGAAACCATGGATATGGATACGAAGAATCAGCAGTTCGACCGGGACCTGGGCAAGGTCATCGCGTTTCTGGAGACCAGCGCGTATTTCAAGGCGAGGGATCTGCTGCTGAATTACAATGCTGTCGATATCGCTGAGATGCTGGAGGACGTGCTGGAGGATCTGGGCATCGAGAAAGTGGTCATCATTTTCCGGATGCTCCCCAAGGACGTGTCGGTGGATGTTTTCTCCTATCTGCCGGGCGACGATCAGGTCAACATCGTGCAGACCATCACTGATCGCGAGATCTCCTACATCATGAAAGAACTGGATTTTGACGATAAGATCGACGTGCTGGAAGAGCTGCCGGCCAATATCGTCGACAAGATCCTGGAGAAGACGCCCCGGGAGGAGCGGAAGCTGATCAATGAGTTTCTCAACTACCCGGATGACAGCGCGGGCTCGCTGATGACGCCGGAATACATCAGTCTGCAGGACACGATGACGGTGGGCGAGGCCATGGCCTACATCAAAAAAGAGGGCATGGACAGCGAGACCGTTTATACCTGTTATGTCAAGCACGCCGGGCGGAAGCTGGAGGGTGTGGTTTCTCTGCGTGCTCTGGTCATCGCCGATGACGATACCCTGATCGGGGACCTGATGGAGACGGATTACGTATATCTGAACGTCATGGATGACCAGGAAGAGGTCGCGGAGGCTTTTAAGAAATACGGTTTTCTGGCCATTCCGGTCGTGGACAATGAGCACCGGCTGGTCGGAATCATCACTTTCGACGATATCATGGAGATCATCGAGGAGGAGACCACCGAGGACATCGAGCGTATGGCCGGCGTCATGGGCGACGATGAGCACAAAGAATATCTGGACATGTCTGTTTTCCGCCATGTGAAGAACAGGCTGCCCTGGCTTTTGTTCATGACGGTCACTCTGATGATCACCGGTACCCTGATCAACCAGTTCGAGGCGGTCCTGTCACAGGTGATCGTCCTGGTCGGCTATCTGCCGCTTCTGATGGGAACAGGCGGTAATACCGGTACCCAGGCGGCGACCCTGATCATCCGTGGTCTGTCCGTGGATGAGGTGGACCTGAAGGATGTGTTCAAGGTCTTGTGGAAAGAGCTCAGGGTCAGTATCCTGATCGGTATCGTTCTGAGTATATTCAATTTCCTGAAGATCGTCCTGGTGGACGGCCAGTCGCCGGCGATCGGGATCACGGTCGCTATCGCCATGATCATCGTCGTCATGTTTGCCAAGCTGCTGGGCGGAATGCTGCCTATGGCAGCCAAAAAGATCGGCGTCGACCCGGCTCTGATGGCGACGCCCATGATCTCGTCCATCACGGACATGGTATCGTCGGTGATCTTCCTGTTTACCGCATCCCTGGTGCTGGGGATTGCGTTGTAGGCGCTGGGAGTGAGCTTGGATCAGGACTGCTTGGGGCGAAACTGCTTGGGCCGGGAGCGACCCGGGGGTGAATGCGAATGGTAATCGAAACTACCGAAAATTACATAAGAGAGATGGTGACGCCGCGGCCCCGGGATGCCCATAAAGGCACCTGCGGCCGGGTCCTGCTGGTCTGCGGCAGCGTCGGCATGGCCGGCGCGGCAGTCATGTCCGCGAAAGCGGCCCTGAAGTCGGGGGCGGGCCTGGTCACGATCTGCGCTCCGATAGAGATCTTCCCGATCCTGCAGACGGCTGTGCCGGAGGCTATGTGCATCGAGCGCAGTCCGATCGTCTATGATAATGTGGACCTGGATCAGTACGATTGTATCGCCGTCGGACCGGGCCTCAGAGTGGGAAGGGAGCAGTACCAGCTGGTGGAGCATCTGCTGACCAGTTACCACGGGCCCCTGGTGATCGACGCCGACGGTCTGAACTGCATCTGCCGGTATGGCCGGGCGCCGGAGCGGCAGACATATGTGGAAACAGAAGCAAATGCTGAGATGGACTCCATGGACATCCCGCGGCGGATGACCAGCCTTTTGCCTGAGATCATGGCTCACCGGAAATACCCGGTGATCCTGACGCCCCATCCGGGTGAGGCGGACCGGCTGCTGGAGCATCTTGGACAGAAAAAATACAGAGAACTGGGCCGGGAGAAGGCTGCCGAAGTGCTGGCCGCCGAGACCGGCGCCATCGTCGTGCTGAAAGGGCCGGAGACCCTGGTCGCCGTTGCTGCGGCCGGCGGAACCGACGCGGCCTGTGCTCGAACCGACACGGAAGACGCGCCGGGCAAGATCCACTGGGGCCCGCTTTGGGACTTCGAC
>CAMOZS010000216.1 GCA_946631075.1 uncultured Bacillota bacterium
CTGCCGGAGGTCAGCCGGCCGATCTCGCTGGCGATGTAGCTTGCCTCCTCCCGCTCATCCTGGGCCCGGTAATAGGTGATCCGGCTGCCGCCCTCTGCTTCTGTCCACAGCTTCTTGGCCTTGCGGGCGGAGTTATGGCTGATGACGCTGTGAGCGGCCTCCAGTATGGTCCCCGTCGACCGGTAGTTCTGTTCCAGCTTGACCACCTTGGCCCCCGGGAAATCCTTCTCGAATTCCAGGATATTGCGGATGTCTGCTCCCCGCCATTGGTAGATGCACTGGTCGTCGTCTCCGACCACGCAGATATTCCGGTGCTCCTCGGCCAGCATCCGTACGAAGGTGTACTGGATCTGGTTGGTGTCCTGATATTCGTCGACCATGATGTAGCGGAAGCGGTTCTGATACTTCAAAAGTACCGCCTCGTCCTGTTCGAAGACCCTGACCGCGTTGAGCAGGAGGTCGTCGAAATCCATGGCGTTGTTCTTCTTCAGCTGGGTCTCGTAAGCGGTATATACCTTGTGGATCAGCTGCTCCCGGAAGTCGGTCCCGAATTCCTTGGGGTACTCTGCCGCTGTGATCCTCTTCTCCTTGCAGCTGCTGATGATGCCCAGGAAGTAGGCCGGCGAGAATTTCTTGGTATCGATCTGCAGGTCCTTGCAGATGTTCCTGACCAGGGTCTTCTGGTCGGCCGGATCATATACGGCGAAGTCCCGTCCGTAGCCCAGCACATCGGCGTGGCTGCGCAGGATCCGAAGGCAGGCGGAATGAAAGGTCAGGATCCACATGTTCAGGTCGGATCCGACCAGCTGCTCCACCCGGTCCCGCATCTCCCCGGCTGCTTTGTTGGTGAATGTGACCGCCAGGATATTGTAGGGGCTCACCCCCAGTTCCTCGATCAGATAGGCGATCCGGCAGGTCATGGTACTGGTCTTGCCGCTGCCGGCGCCGGCAAGGATCAGAAGCGGTCCTTCTGTGCATACGGCCGCTTCTTTCTGTTTGTCGTTCAGTCGGTTCAGATAATCCATGGTCCCTCCATTAGTAAATAATCAGATTGACCAGCAGACTATACATGAAGTTCACGCAGGGTGAGATGATCAGTCCGGTGATGCCGGTGACGATCAGGATGACCAGGAGCCAGTTGCCGTACTGATAGATCTTCCAGTAAACTTCCTTCTGTCCGAAATTGAAGATCTGGGCGATGATATTGAACCCGTCCAGCGGAGGTACCGGGATCAGGTTGAAGATCATAAGGACCAGATTGATCACGACGATATTCTGCAGACAGGTCCAGAGGCTGCCCGCGAATCCTGCCGTGCTGACGCCGGCGCCGGCCACGATCAGGATCTTGATGATGACGGTGAAGACGACCGCCAGCAGCAGGTTCATGACTACACCGGCAATGGATACCAGGAACTCATCCCTGCGTCTGTTTCTGAAGTTATAGGGGTTGATCTGGACCGGCTGTCCCCAGCCGAAGCCCACGAAAAACAGAGCCGCAAGCCCCATCCAGTCGATGTGGGCCATGGGATTCAGGGTGACCCTTCCCTGCAGTCTGGGCGTATTGTCCCCCAGCCGGTCCGCCGCGAAGGCGTGGGCGAACTCATGGAAGGTCAGGCCGATGATGATCCCCGGCACGATCAGGATCTTGTCCAGGATCCAGCCTTGAGGGTCCGTCGTCAGGCCGTCTCTGAAGGATGATCCCGCCAGCAGCAGGATGATGATGATGAACGAAATATCGATATTGCCTCGTCTCAAATTGAATTCCTCCATTCAATGTTTATACAGAGTCAGTATATCATTTTCTCATACAAAAAGAAACGCCGAAGAGGATTCTTTCGGCGTTTCTTCTGAGGTGTAAGAAAAGTACGACAGTTGAGCTGTGAGCTTTAACCTTCAACGTTGGGAAGTGTGGCGAAGCCCGCTTCCAGTTCTTCATCCGTGGGGATGTAATCGTTCATTTCGCCGTCCAGATACTTCTGGTAGGCGACCATATCGAAGTAACCGGTACCGGTCAGGCCGAGGACGATGGTCTTCTTCTCGCCGGTCTCCTTGCACTTGAGGGCTTCATCGATGGCTGCCTTGATGGCGTGGCTGCTCTCCGGTGCGGGCAGGGTTCCCTCGACTCTGGCGAATTCGACCGCCGCCTTGAAGACCTCTGTCTGCTCGTAGGATCTGGCTTCGATATATCCGTCATCGTAGAGCTGGGAGATGATGCCGGACATGCCGTGGTATCTCAGGCCGCCCGCGTGGTTGGGCGATGGGATGAAGCCGCTGCCCAGGGTGTACATCTTGGCCAGGGGGCAGACCATTCCGGTATCACAGAAGTCATAGGCGTACTTGCCCCGGGTCAGGGACGGGCAGGAAGCCGGTTCAACACCGATGATCCGGTAGTTCTTCTCTCCGCGGATCTTCTCTCCCATGAACGGGGAGATCAGGCCTCCGAAGTTGGACCCGCCGCCGCAGCATCCGATGATCATATCCGGTTCGATCCCGTATTTTTCCATCGCGATCTTGGTCTCAAGACCGATGACCGACTGATGCAGAAGCACCTGATTCAGCACGCTTCCCAGCACATATCTGTAACCATCCTTGGTCACGGCCGCCTCAACGGCTTCCGAGATGGCGCATCCCAGGCTGCCTGTGGTTCCCGGATGTTCCGCCAGAATCTTTCTTCCTACTTCTGTGGTATCCGACGGGGAAGGAGTGACCTTCGCACCGTAGGTCCGCATCACATCTCTTCTGAAAGGCTTCTGTTCATAGGAGACCTTGACCATGTAGACCTCGCAGTCCAGATCGA
>CAMOZS010000217.1 GCA_946631075.1 uncultured Bacillota bacterium
AGGAGGAACGGGACCGGTACGCCTTCCTGCAGAGGCAGCTGCAGCTTTTGCCCCCGGCCAGCATCAGCACTTTTCATACTTTTGCCCTGGGCATCATGCGGGATTTTTTCTACCTGACCGACCTGCAGCCGGGATTTGCCATCGGAGATGACACCAGGCTCCAGATCATGCAGCGTGAATCGGCCGATGAAGTTTTTGAGCGGAGATTCGCCGAGGACAGGGACGCCTTCAAGGCCTTCCTGCGGAAATACAGCGATGAGCGCAGCGATGAGAAGCTGAAGGATCAGATCCTGGATATCTACAAAAAGATCCGGAGCATCCCCAGGTATCTTGACTGGGCAAAAAAGCAGACGGATACCCTGGGAGGGGAGGATCCCATCCGCGATCTTATGATCGACCGTTTCCTGATGGAGGAAAGCCGGGACGGTCTTTCGGACGCGGTCCACTGGTACCAGGCGGCTGCCCAGGTTTTGCATGATGCCGGAACGGAAAGCCTCTGGCTGAAGGCCCGTCAGGACGCGGAAAGGCTGGACCAGATCCGGCTGATGGCGGCTGATGAGTCGGAGACTGATCCGGAGAAGATCGCGGCTGCCCTGGCTGACTTCAAGGCCAATACCATGCGGGCGTCGAAGGAGGAGAAGGCGGCCTACGAGCAGATCAAGGAAAGAGTGAAATGGCTGCGGGATCAGGGGAAAAAGTGCATCGACGACCTGAAAAAGAAGTATTTCGCCCAAAGTCTGGAGGAGGCCGGTCAGGTCCTTCGGGAGGTGGCTCAGGATACGGCTTATTTCGTCGGTCTGATCGAGGAAGTGGAGCAGGTCTACCGCCGGCGCAAGGGGGACCAGAACCTGGTGGATTTTGACGACTGCATGCACTATGCCATCGAGATCCTCGACGACGAAAGCGCGGCAGCCGACTACCGTGACCGGTTCGACTACATTTTTATCGACGAGTATCAGGACAGCAATATGCTGCAGGAGGAGATCGTCGGCCGGATCGCCCGGGAGAACAATCTGTTTATGGTGGGCGATGTCAAGCAGAGCATCTACAAGTTCCGCCTGGCCGAACCGGAGATCTTTCGCGGCCGCTACGATGCCTACCGGGGCGGCGGGGACGACCAGTCCGTCTGCATCGACCTGAACAATAATTTCCGAAGCCGCAGGACCATCCGCCAGGCCGTCAACCAGATCTTTGAAGCGATCATGGACGGATACGACGAAGACGCGGCCCTGCACGGACCGGAGAATGAGACAGGCCCGACCGGATATCCGGTCAGCCTGCATATACTGAGCAAGGCTCCGAAAGAGGAAGCTGGTCCGGGCCAGGATGGGTCCGGGGACGGGCAGGATACTGCGGCCGGCCCTGGCAGCGGAAATGGCCAGGATACTTCGGCCGGCCCGGGATCGCCCGCGGATGAGCTGGAGGAGCTGACCGAAGCGGAGGTGATCGCCGGGATCATCCGGGAAAGCATCGGACAGCCGTTCACAGAGCTGGACGGGACGGTCCGGCCTATCGGATACGGAGATATCGCCGTCCTTTCCCGGGGAGGGGCCGCCATACCCCAGATCGAGCGGTATCTGAACAATGAGGGGATCCCATCCCATGGGGAGACCGACGGAGGATATTACGAGACGGTGGAGATCCAGGTCTTCCTGAATTTCCTGAGAGTCATCAGCAATATGAACCAGGACGTCCCGCTGATCAGCGTCATGAGCAGCGTGGTCTTTGATTTCACGCCCCGCCAGCTGGCCGCCATCCGGATCCAGATGAGGGACGGCAGCTTTTACAGCGCGGTACGGCGCTACGGGGAAGAAGGAAGCGATGAGCTGATAAGAGAAAAGATCCACCGGATGATGGACCAGATCGACCTTTGGAAAGAGATCGCCAGGACCCTTCCTCTGGATGAGCTGATGCGGCGACTCCTTTATGAGACGGGCTACTACGACTACTGCAGCGGCCTGCCCACCGGCCAGCAGAGGACGTCCAATCTGCGCCTTCTTCTGGAAAAGGCGGCTTCCTACGAGGAGACCAGCCACATGGGCCTCTACGGTTTCCTTTCCTATGTGGAAGCCATGCGGCGGACCGGGCAGAAGGTCAGCGAGGCCAGCCTGGTCGGCGAGGGCAAAGACGTGGTGCGGATCATGACCGTCCACAAGAGCAAAGGTCTGGAATTCCCGGTGGTCATCCTGGCCGGGGCTGGAAAGAAGGCGACCGGATCCTCAGGAGGAAAGGCGCCTGCCATGCACAAGGACTTCGCCATCGCCCTGGCGGAGGAAAGGCCTGAGATCCACTGGTCGCGGAAGACTCTGCTGCAGAAGGTGATCGATGGCAAACGCCGGCGTGAAGGGATGGAGGAAGAGATCCGGATCCTTTACGTCGCTCTGACCAGACCCAAGGAAAAGCTGGCCATCGTGGGGTCGGTGAACGATGTTTCGAAACTGCAGGATTTCCCCCTGAAGAAGTCCTATATGGATATGATCTACGGGACAGTCAGCAGGATGGCGGAGGAAGATCCGGCATCGGCGGAAGTGATCCTGCACTGGCCGGGCGAAGGGGCTGCTGAGGAGGCGGAGGCTATTGAGGTCGGAGCCGGAGCGGAGCTTGCAGGGGCCGGGGCTGGTGAGGCTGGAGCGGAGGCTGCTGCGAGTGGAGAGGCTGGAGCGGAAGCTGCTGCGAGTGGAGAGGCTGGAGCGGAAGCTGCGGCTGGCGAGCCGGAAGCAGCTGAGGCCAATGAACCGGAGATCGATCCGGCCGAGATTGACCGCCGCCTGTCCTTCGTCTATCCTTATCAGG
>CAMOZS010000218.1 GCA_946631075.1 uncultured Bacillota bacterium
GAGAAGACTGCTCTGTTTCTTCTCTGGTCAACTCTGGAAACCTTGACTTCCATGGTCTGGCCGACGAATTCCGACGCGTCTTCCACGTAGCGGTCTGACAGCTGGGAAAGCGGGATAAATCCGGACACTTCCTTGTACTCAGCAATGACGCCGCCATTGACAGTTCTTGTGACTTTAACTTCAAGAACTGTTTTATTTTCATGCGCCTCTACGATCTCATTCCAGTTGGCGCTGATTTCTAATTTCTTTCTTGAAAGTAAAATTCCACCGTCTCCATCATCGGTCTTGATAACCTTAGCCTGGACTTCATCATCTACCTTGAATACATCAGCCAGTGTCTGTCCTTCTTCGAGGCTGACCTCTGCGATCGGCAGAATACCGTCTTTCTTGCATCCTAAATTAACAATAACTTCCTTCTCGTTTACCTGGTGTACTTTACCGGTAACGATCTCACCGTTTCTGGGCAGTCTGAGGGACTTATCAATGTCCTCCATCAGATCATCCATAGTCAGTTCTTTGTTTTCAACAATAGCGTCACTCATGCTGGCAATAACCTCCTTAATTGTGCATTCAGGCGTCGATGCGCCCGCCGCTATTCCTATTGTATTATAATTTTTTATCCGTTTCAACGGTAAATCCTCAATATTTTCCACAAAATAGGTTTCTTTGCAATTTTTTTCTGCGATTTCACAGAGCTTTTTTGTGTTTGAGCTGTTCTTTCCCCCGATCACCAGCATCAGATCGCTTTCTGAGGAGAGCCGGCGGACGGCTTCCTGCCGGTTGGCGGTAGCGCTGCAGATGGTATTGTGGACTTCGAATCTCTTCCCGTGCTCCCTCAGTACGGAGCAGATCTCATCCAGGGTCTCCTGGCGAATGGTCGTCTGGGCCACGACGAAGAGATCATCCTCTTCGATGCTCCCGGCTTCCTCCCCTGAGGCTACTACTATGGCCGGCCGTCTGCACCAGCCGCTGATGCCCCGCACTTCCGGATGATCGGCGCTCCCGGCGATGACCACCTGACGGTCGGTCTGCCGGACCAGCTGATGGATCCGCAGGACGAAGGGACAGGTGGCGTCGATGAGCCGGATCCCCCGTTCCTCTGCTTCTTCATATACCGTCCTTCCCTCTCCGTGGGAGCGGATGATGACGGACTCGCCGGGCTCCGCCTCCTCCAGCCTTTGGATGATCCTTACCCCCTTCTTCTCCAGGTCGGAGGCTACCCTCTCGTTGTGGATCAGTGATCCCATGGAGCATACCGGAGCATTCTCCTCCGCGGCCTTCTCAGCCTTTGCGATGGCCTGGCGCACGCCGAAGCAGAAGCCCGCGTGCTCCGCGATGGTGATCGTCTTGTCCCCTTTATGAATGATCCGTCTGCTATCTGCCATTTTTCTTATCGATCTCCTTCAGTGTCTCAAGGTGTTTTTTGAAGGCTGCCTCGCTGCCGTTCTCGGTGGGATGGTAGTACTGCACCCCTTCCCGGTAGAGGTCGTCGGGAAGGTACTGCTGGGTCACGTAGCCGCCGAAGTCATGGGGATAGAGATAGGTCAGTCCCCTTCCCAGCTTCGATGCTCCCCCGTAGTGAGCATCCATCAGGTGGGCCGGCACGTCATCGATGTTCCTCCGGTGCAGGTCCGCCATGGCCTCGCCCAGGGCCGCCTTGGAAGCGTTGGACTTGGGGCAGGATGCCATCAGGACCACTGCCTGGGCCAGGTTGATCTGGGCCTCGGGGAATCCCACCATCTGGGCTGCCTGCACGCAGGCGGTCACGATGCTGATGGCGCTGGGATAGGCCATGCCGATGTCTTCGCTGGCGATCACCAGCAGCCTCCTGCCGATCATCATCAGGTCCGCCCCGCCGTCGATCAGACGGGCCAGGTAATGGACGGCCGCATCCGGATCCGATCCGCGGATGGACTTCTGCAGGGCCGACAGCAGATTGTATTTATCTTCTTCTTTATCGTAAAAGGTGGTCTGCTTCTGCATGGCTTCGGCGACGATCTGCCGGTCGATGGTCCGTCCGGCGGGCAGGTTGTCGGCGATAAAGCCCAGGGCGTCAAGAGCCCTCCGGCAGTCCCCGCCGCTCATCTGGGCCAGCAGGCGCAGGGCATCCTCTTCGTATTCCATGTCCAGTTTCCCGAAACCTCTGACTTCATCCTTCATGGCCCGCTCGAGCAAAAGCTGGATGTCCTCCGCCTCAAGCCGCTTGAATTCATAGATGTTGCCCACCCTGGACAGGATGGCGTTGTTGACTGAAAAATAGGGATTCTCGGTGGTGCTGCCGATGAAGCAGATCACTCCCTCCTCCAAAGCCTTGAGCAGGGAATCCTGCTGGAGCTTGTTCCAGCGGTGGACCTCATCCACATAAAGGCAGGTGGTTTCCTTCATCAGCCCGTAGAAGCGGTCCGAAGCGTTGTTCAGGATCTCCTTGAGCTCCTTGGTCCCTGTGGTGGAGGCGTTGATCTCGATGAATCCGGCGTCTTTTTCTTTGGCAATGATCCTGGCCAGAGTTGTTTTGCCGGTCCCGGATGGCCCGAAAAAGATCGCTGAATCCAGGCTGCCGCTTCGGATGGCATGGTAAAACAGAGATCCTTCATAAAGGAAGTGTCTCTGTCCGACAAAGTCTTCCAGCCTTTCCGGCCGCATCCGTGTTGAAAGTGGGATCATAGTCTGGTTCTCCTTCCGGGTCGATCTTCCGGGTCGATCCCCTGCCGGGCGCAGCGGATCACTGCTCTATTATACACTGTTTTCCCC
>CAMOZS010000219.1 GCA_946631075.1 uncultured Bacillota bacterium
ACCGGTTCTCCGCTTCCCAGATCAGCTCTTCCAGGGTCTGGTAGAGGTGTTCCGGCTCTACCGGTTTTGACAGGTGGGCGTTCATCCCCACCTGAAGGGACCGCTGCACATCCTCATCGAAGGCGTTTGCCGTCAGGGCGATGATCGGGATCTTCTCAGCATCGGAGTGATCCAGAGAACGGATCACCTTGGCGGCTTCCAGACCATCCATTTCCGGCATCCGCACATCCATCAGAATGGCATCGTAATAGCCCTCCGGGTGTGTAGTGAACATTTCCACAGCGATCTTCCCGTTCACGGCATGCTCGATCACAGCATCACGCTGCTGGACCAGCTGCTTCATGATCTCTGCATTGATCATGATATCTTCCGCCATGAGAAGCCGTCTTCCCTTCAGATCGGCCCGGCGTTTCTCTTTGAAGAGATTCATGTTGTTCTTTCTGGCGATGTGGGCGAACTCATCGATGACGAGGGAGGCGAACAAGGGCTTGGCCAGAAAACTGTCGACACCTGCGTGAAGAGCTTTATCCATGATGTCATCCCAGTTGAAAGAGGTCAGGATGATGACCGTCGTCTCCCTGTCATAGGCCTCTCTGATCCGCCGCGCCAGCTCAAGGCCGTCCATTTCCGGCATCTTCCAGTCAAGCAGGACCAGATTGTAAGGAGTATGCTTGGTGTGAGCGACCTGCAGCATATCGAGGGCCTCCCGTCCGCTGAGGCTGATATCCGCGCTGATCCCCACTTCATCGAGCACGAGTCTGGCGTGTTCAGCGTCGATCTCTTCGTCATCGACGACCAGGACCCGCATATCCTTAAGCTTGATATCCCCTTCGTCCAGGCTCTGGTGGTCGCTGTTTTTAAGAGGAACGATGACGGTGAATTCCGATCCCTTGCCCTTCTCGGATGTGACGGAAATGGTTCCGTTCATCAGTTCGACGATATTCTTTGTGATCGCCATCCCAAGGCCCGTGCTTCCGTATTTGTTGTTCCGGCTGCTGTCTTCCTGGGTGAAGGATTCGAAGATATGGGGGATAAAATCTTTTTCCATACCTATACCGGTATCTTTGATCACGAATCTCAGGGTCGACTGGTCCTGATAAACCGCGGTACGTTCGACCGACAGGGTGATACTTCCCGGTGCCCCGGTAAACTTGATCGCGTTGGACAGGATATTGATCAGGACCTGCTTGAGCTTCATATCATCACCGATGTAGTAATCGCTGACACCCCCGATGACCGTACACTCATAGTTCAGCCCGTTCTCTTCACACTGGGACATGACCATGGTGTTGATCTGCTCCATCATCCCACGGAAAGAGAACTCTTCCCTCCTGATGGTCATGCGTCCGGCCTCGATCCTGCTCATATCGAGAATATCGTTGATCAGTCCCAGCAGATGCCGGGCGCTTCCGCCGATCTTTTCGAGATATTCATGGGTCTCAGCCGGCAGTTCTTCATTTCTGATCGCCAGACTTTGCAGTCCGATGATGGCGTTCATGGGGGTGCGGATCTCATGGCTCATATTGGATAGAAAGGCTGTCTTTGCCTTGTTGGCCGTTTCCGCGCTGGCAAGGGCTTCGCTCAGGGCGTGCTGCTGGGCCATGGACTGACGCATCTCCTCATCGATATCCGAAAATCCGACGCCGACCGCGTGGATCATGCCGTCGGTCCGGTCCTCCCGGCGCCGTACGCCGGCCATCCGGAGAATAGTATACAGTTCCCTGCCATCCTGCACTTCGAGGAAGCGGTAGGATATGACGGTCTGTTCCTGAAGTCCTTTGCGAATGTTTTCCGGCTGGATGAACTGCAGGAAGCCTTCCCTGTATTTCTCCGCCACACGATTCTGCGCAAAGGCTGTGAAGTCCCTCATATACGGGAAATGCTCGCCGATCGCAGGCGCCTCTTCCAGCTTCTTGTCGGCCCGGTAGCATACGGCCTCGTCCTTGTCCAGGTCCACGTAGTACACGCTGCGGTAGTCGGAGGACAGGGCATTGATCATCTTTGTCTGCTGTTCACGGTTTTTGGCCTCTTCCTCATGGACCTTCATCCAGGTCTCGTAGGATTTCGCCTCGACCATTTCCGTTACATCAGTACAGATGCCAAGGGTGCAGAGTCTGCCTGTTTCATCCGTGAATTTCAGCTTGGTCGTCTGGAGGTTGCGGATAACCGTTCCCGCGGCGTTGGGCACATCTTCGAAGAAAACATAGGGTCTGTCCATGGACAGAGTCTTCTTGTCGTCCTCGACGAAGTGGGCAGCAGTGACCGGATCGAAGATCTCGAAATCGGTCAGCCCCACGACCCCTTCGGGCCCGGATTTATGGGCGTACTCGGCAAAGGACTGATTGCAGGCGAGATACTTCCCTGTTTCGGCATCCTTCGAAAAGGTCATTGCCGGCAGGTTGTCAAGCAAAGCGGAAACCGCGGACATATCCATTCCATCTTTTAGATTTTTCATCTCACTTTCCTCTTTTCGAAGTCTGCTGTGTGATTATTTCGTTACCTTAACGATGACGGTGACTGTCTTCTTCACCTCTTCGTACTTGTCGCTTCCGGCTGCGGTAACGGTGACTCTCATCTTATAGGTGCCCTTCTTTGTCTTCCTGGTCACCTTGATCTTGCCGGTCTTCCCGTTGATCTTCAGGGCCTTCTTCGACTTGGCATTGCGCTGCTTCTTTTCGGTAAGGTAGTGGTTGTACACCAGACGTACACAGCCAAAGG
>CAMOZS010000220.1 GCA_946631075.1 uncultured Bacillota bacterium
ATCTATAATAAATCAACCTATATGAACAAGGGGGTCAGCTTCTACAACCCGGTCGCGACCAGCGTCAACCATGCCGTGACCATCGTCGGCTGGGATGATGCCTATTCGGTCGATAACTTCAGGGCCCAGGACGGCCAGCTGCCCTCCCAGCCGGGAGCATGGCTGGTCATGGACAGCGCCGGAATGGAGTTACACGACAATGGTTTCTTCTGGATCTCCTATGAGAGCGCCGACCTGATGAGCCACTCATTCCTGGGCCTGGATATGGACCGGAACGATGCTCAGGCGGATGTCTTCCAGTACGACGGCAGCGCGGGGGACGGCTATGAGGAGATGGAAGCCGGCGAGATGGCGGCCAATGTGTTCTATGTTCCCCGGGGCCGTCTTTCGGAAAAGCTGGACCGGGTCGGTTTCACGACCTTTAATGAAGGCCCGACCGATTATACAATCAAAATCTACACCGGGATAGAAGATCCGGATCAGCCGGACGGCGGGACCCTGGCAGCCGAGCAGGCGGTCCATACCGATGTGGCCGGATACCATACATTCCCCCTGGAAACCCCCGTTTCCTTAGAGGCAGGGGACTGCTTCTCTGTCTGCCTGTGCTTCGATCAGCACACGGAGATCGGGGCCGAAAAGTCCAGCAGGCTCTTCACCGCGGCCCTGGCGCCGGAGCAGAGTTACTACTTCTTCTCTAAGACCAACAGCTGGGTCGATGCCTGTAATGAGAAAGACCAGGAATGCCTCCGGATCAAAGCCATGGGCATCCCGGAGATCTGCCAGGACCACGACTGGAAGCTGGTGAAGACGGTTGTCCCTGCCAAGGGAGTGGAAGGCTATGATATCGTTGAGTGCAGCCACTGCTATCTGCGGGGAACCACCAATGAGACCCCGGCCCTGAAGCCGGTCCCCAACAAGAGCAAGATCAGCAAGCTGGCTCCGGCCAAGAAGGCCATGACGGTCAAGTGGAAGAAGTCCACGGAGAAGATCGCCGGCAAGTACATCGACGGCTACCAGATCCGCTACAGCCTGAAGAAGAACATGAAGGGGGCCAAGACTGTTACAGTCAAGGGCTATAAGGCGACCTCCAAGAAGATCAAGGGGCTCAAGGCCAAGAAGAAGTACTACTTCCAGGTCCGGACCTATAAGAAGTCCAACGGCGTTATGTACCGGTCCGCCTGGTCCGCCGCAAAGGCTGGGAAGACCAGGTAAGGTTGAATATCTGTTTACCAAACCCTGCGCCCGTGATACAATGAAGGCAGTGAAAAACGAGCATGTCTCATTTAATCCTGCGGCCGCTCCGGCCGTAATACCAAGAAAGGAATCACCCAATGTACGAAACGATCAAATTTGAAGTGAACGAAGGAATCGCAACCGTTACAGTCAACCGCCCCAAGGCAATGAACGCCCTGAACAGCCAGGTTTTGGATGAGCTTCGCATGGCATTCCACGAAGTTGTTCAGAACGATGAGATCCGTGCGGTCATCCTGACCGGAGAGGGTAAAGCTTTCGTCGCCGGCGCTGACATCGCAGAGATGAACAAACTGAACGCTGTTGAAGCCAGAGCTTTCGCCAAGAAGGGCCATGGTGTCATGAATATGATCGAGAACATCGAGAAGCCGGTCATCGCCGCAGTCAACGGATTCGCTCTGGGCGGCGGATGCGAGCTTTGCATGGCCTGCGACATCCGGATCGCTTCCACTAAGGCCAAGTTCGGCCAGCCGGAAGTGGGCCTGGGCCTGATCCCGGGATTCGGCGGCAACCTCCGTCTGCCCCGTCTGGTCGGCAAGGGCAACGCCAAATACCTGATCTATTCCGCTGACATGATCGACGCTGCTGAAGCCTACCGGATCGGTCTGGTCCAGAAGGTAGCCGAGCCGGAAGAGCTGATCGCGGAAGCTGAGAAGATAGCCGGCAAGATCGCAGCCCAGGCTCCGATCGCTGTTTCTGTCGCCAAGGATGTGATCAATAACGGTTACGACATCGACATGAAGTCCGGGTCCAAGTACGAAGTCAACGCGTTCAGCCTGATCTTCGACTCCGAGGACATGAAGGAAGGAACCACCGCATTCCTTGAGAAGCGCAAGGCGACCTGGAAGAACAAATAAGGGAGCACATCCCCAAGATCAATCAGAACAGCACGCGCTGCGTCATGCAAAAGCTGGCCCGGCGCGGGCTGTTTTTTCAGATGGCGGACCGGCCGCCATCCGAGGAAAGGAGCACACCGATGGAAAAATACGCTTTTATCGAAAACGTCCCCGGTCTGACCGCGGACAAGTACATGGATTCCTTCAATGACGGCGAATGGGAAAGCTTCGTGATCGGCCTGGACGGCATGGACAAGGTCGTGGACTGCGCCAAGCAGATGATCGCTGACGGGGCCAGTCTGATCAACCTCTGCGGAGACTTCGGCGAGGAGCACGTTGCCGAGATCATGAAGGATGCTCCCGAAGGCACCGAGGTCCACTACGCGGCCTACCTTCCTGAAGAGCTTGCCAAGCTGGAAGCCCTGTCCCAGTTCATCGAATACGGCCAGATCATTTTCGGCGGGGTGGAGGAGCCGGTACGCCTTGAGCTCAAAGACCCGGCAATGAACACCCACACGGTCTTCATCAAGGACATGGACCAAGCCATCGAAGCCGCTCAGGAATTCGCCAGAGCGGGAGTGGACGGGATCGAACTCTGCTGCAGCTTTGATCTGGAC
>CAMOZS010000221.1 GCA_946631075.1 uncultured Bacillota bacterium
CTGCATCTCCAATGACGAAATGTATCAGGTCGCAGGCAGGAGGAAATGGAAATAACAGGAAATAATGCTTGAATATGGAACGATAGTGAGATATAATGAAGTCGGCTTGAATTAGTATATACCGTGGTATATACTTGATGCAGGAGGTGGTTGTACCATGATGACTGCAAAAGTATTCGAGAATGGACGGAGTCAGGCTGTGCGGCTTCCCAAGAAGTATCAGTTCGATGGAGATGAGGTCCTGGTCACGAAAGTCGGTGAGATCGTCATGCTCATGCCAAAGAAGAGCAAGTGGAACGGATTGCTGCAAAGTCTGGACATGTTTACAGACGATTATATGTCTGAGAGGATCCAGCCAGAAGCGGAAGAGAGAGAAGAACTATGAAATACATGCTTGACACAGACACCTGCATCTATGCGATCAAGCGGCGTGGTAATGTTCTGGATCAGATCCTGGCCCACGATCCGGCTGAGATCTGTATCTCCGCGATCACCTATTCTGAACTGAACTGCGGCGTGGAGAAAAGCAGCTCCCGTGAGCGGAATCGGATCGCTCTGTTATCGTTTCTGGCAGAAATAGAAGTCGAGGATTACGATGATCTGGCGGCGGAAGAGTACGGAACGGTTCGAGCTGCGCTGGAGCGAAGGGGAGAGCCGATCGGCGCCATGGATCTGCTGATCGCGGCTCATGCCAGGTCCATCGGAGCAACGGTCGTGACCAACAATACCAGAGAGTTTGGAAGGGTCGATGAACTTCGTATGGAAAACTGGCTGTGATCCTTCGGAGAAATCTGAATTCACCGTTGCATTCCAGCCTTTGCGGTGGTATGATACCTCATGTAAAACGATGACGGGAAGAGTAAGCCGCATCCCCTGCGTACAGAGAGAGACCGCAGCTGAGAGTGTCTCCGCAGGCGCGGGCCGAAGACCATCCCCGAGTGGCACCAATCCTGCCCGCCTGGCCGCGTCAAGAGCCGAATGAAGTGCCGGATCTTGTGCAAAAGGCTGGCCAGCCTTTGCAGGAAGGACCGGAAGTTGGGTGGAACCGCGTAATGAATTTACGTCCCTTCGTGAGAGATCGCGAAGGGATTTTTTTAGGAGGAGAAACATGATCATCACATTAAAAGACGGAAGCAAGAAAGAATATCAGGAGGCCATGTCGGTCTATGACATCGCCCGGGATATCAGCGACGGGCTGGCCAGAGCCGCCTGCCTGGGTGAAGTGAACGGGGAGACGGTGGACCTGCGGACCATCGTGGACAGCGATGCCGAGGTCAACATCCTGACCTTTGACAGCGACGAGGGCAAGAAGGCCTATCGCCACACCTGCTCCCACGTACTGGCTGAAGCGGTCAAGAACCTGTATCCCGATGCCAAGCTGGCCATCGGACCGTCCATCGACAACGGATTCTACTACGATTTCGACATGCCGCCCCTCACCAGAGAGGACCTGGACAAGATCGAAAAGGAGATGAAGAAGGTCATCAAGAAGGGCGACCGGCTGGAGCGTTTCACCATGTCCAGAGACGAGGCCATCGCTTTCTATAAAGAGAAAGACGAGCCCTACAAGGTGGAGCTGATCGAAGACCTGCCGGAAGGGGAGGAGATCTCCTTCTACAAGCAGGGCGACTTCACCGAGCTTTGCGCGGGACCCCACCTGATGAGCACCCGGCCCATCAAGGCCTTCAAGCTGACCTCCTCCTCCGGAGCATACTGGAGAGGCGATGAGCACAACAAGATGCTGACCAGAATTTACGGTACGGCTTATACGAAGAAGGACGAGCTGGAAGAATACCTGGAGTACCTGGCGGACATCCGCAACCGGGACCACAACAAGCTGGGCCGGGAGATGGAGCTGTTCACGACAGTTGACGTGGTAGGCCAGGGCCTGCCCCTCTTCATGCCCAAGGGGACCAAGATCATCCAGAAGATGCAGCGCTGGATCGAAGATCTGGAGGAATACGAGTGGGGCTATGTCCGCACCCGGACTCCGCTGATGGCCAAGTCTACATTATATAAGATCTCGGACCACTGGTACCACTACAAGGACGGCATGTTCCTGCTGGGCTACGATGACCTGGATGAGGTCATGGCGGCCGAGGACCGGTCCGATGAGATCCGGGGGGTCCAGGACCTGAACCTGATCGAGCACGACGCGGACGCGGATGTATTCGCTCTGCGGCCCATGACCTGCCCCTTCCAGTACTATGTATATAAGGCCAAGCAGCACAGCTACCGCGACCTGCCCTACCGGATGGGTGAGACATCTACGCTTTTCCGCAACGAGCAGGCCGGCGAGATGCACGGGCTGACCCGTGTCCGCCAGTTCACCATCTCCGAGGGCCATCTGGTCTGCACTCCGGAACAGATCAACGAGGAATTCAAGAACTGCGTCAGACTGGCCAAGCACTGCCTGACCACCCTGGGCCTGGAAGACGCGGTGACCTACCGGTTCTCCAAGTGGGATCCGGACAACGCGGACCACTACCTCGGCACGGCGGAGGACTGGGACCGGGTACAGGACGCCATGCGGGTGATCCTGGATGAGATCGGCCTCGAGTATACGGAAGCGGCCGGTGAAGCGGCCTTCTACGGACCCAAGCTGGATATCCAGGCCAAGAATGTATACGGCAAGGAAGACACCATGATCACCATTCAGCTGGATATGTTCCTGTCCGAACGTTATGATATGTAC
>CAMOZS010000222.1 GCA_946631075.1 uncultured Bacillota bacterium
TTCCGTCTCCACCTCGATCTTCCGTACGAAGGGGACGTAGTCTCTGGCGGCGCGGATGGCCTCCTTCACGCCGCCGGCAGCTCCGATATGGTTGTCCTTGAGCATGACCCCGTCGGTCAGATTGTAGCGGTGGTTGTTTCCGCCGCCCACGGACACGGCGTATTTCTCGAAGATCCGGTTGTTGGGCGTGGTCTTGCGGGTGTCCAGGAGCCGGATGCCGGTCCCTTCCAAAAGCTGGACGGTCCTGGCAGTGTAAGTAGCGATGCCGCTCATCCTCTGCAGATAATTCAGGGCGGTCCGCTCCCCGGAAAGGATGGCCCGGATATCTCCGGTCACGGTCGCCAGCCTTTGTCCCTTCCGGACCCGGTCGCCTTCAGCGACCTCCAGCTGGACGGATACCTCCGGATCCAGGAGCTCGAAGACCCGGCTGAAGACCGGAAGGCCGCAGATGACCCCGTCCTGCTTGCAGATCAGGTCGGCCGTGCCGGGGCAGGGCCGGGGCATGACGCTGTTGGTCGAAACATCTTCGCTTGTGATATCCTCCCGCAGGGCGCTCTTGATCAGGGGATCCACCTGCAGGGCTATGGTCACAGGATCAAAACGCATTATTCGATCCCTCCTTCCGCATTCACTTTCTCTTCTTCGGTCATGATCCACTCGGCCTGTTCGATGGCCTTGAGGACCAGTTCATTGCTCTCTCTTCCGTAGGCTTCGGCGTCCTCGTACTTTTCCAGGCGGACCTTGGTGAAAAGCTCAGGGTCGCGGCGGACGGAATCGTAATGGAGGATCACATCGGTGGCCGCCCGGCTGGCGAAGACCAGGCTCTCCAGCAGGGAGTTGCTGGCCAGACGGTTCTTGCCGTGGACTCCGTTGCAGGCGGTCTCGCCGATGGCGTAGAGCTGTTTCATGGAGGTGGCGCTGGAGGAGTCGACCTTGACTCCGCCCATGAAATAGTGCTGGGCGGGGACGACCGGGATGCATTCCTTGACCGGATCATATCCGTGCTCCCGGCAGTAGGCGACGATGTTGGGGAAGTGGCTCAGCATCTCCTCCTCGGGGATGGGACGCATGTCCTCCCAGACGTGCTGGGTCCCGTCGATCTCCATCTGCTTCAGGATGGCCTTGGTGACCACGTCTCTGGGCTGGAGCTCGTCGACGAACCTCTCCATATTCTTATTGTAGAGAAGGGCGCCCTCTCCCCGGACCGATTCCGAGATCAGGAAGGACCGCTCTTCTTCGTTTTCCGTATAAAAAGTGGTCGGATGGATCTGCACGTAGTTGATGTTCTCCAGCCGGATGTTGTGGCGGATGGCGATGGCCAGGGCGTCTCCCGTCAGGTGGCGGAAGTTGGTGGAATGGCGGTAGAGACCGCCGATGCCGCCGCAGGCCAGGAAGGTGAAGTCCGCCTCGATCGTTTCCAGGTGTCCGTCCGGCATACGGAGAACGGCCCCGTAGCAGACATTGTCCAGCTCGACCAGGTCCACCATGGTCGTGTATTCCATCAT
This sequence comes from uncultured Bacillota bacterium, assembly GCA_946631075.1. Lineage (GTDB taxonomy): Bacteria > Bacillota > Clostridia > Peptostreptococcales > Anaerovoracaceae > Lentihominibacter. The sequence continues at coordinate 1,506 of CAMOZS010000222.1, forward strand.
GGTGATATTGGAACGGCTGCGGGCCTGCCTGAGCAGGGTGCTGGTGATCTCCTTGCCGGTGATGTCCTCATGAAAGAGGATCCGCTTCTCCGAATGGGCCCCTTCCTTGGTGAAGGCAAGACTCCCGTCAGCTTCCCGCTCGAAGTCCACCCCGTAGCTGATCAGGTCGGCGATGACCCGCTGGGATTCCCGGATCATGATGTCCACGGACTGGCGGTTGTTCTCATAGTGGCCGGCCTTCATGGTGTCCTGGAAGTAACTGTTATAGTCGTCTTCGTCCCGCAGCATACAGATCCCGCCCTGGGCCAGGAAAGAGTCGCTGCTCTCCAGATCCGCTTTGGTGATGATGGTGATCTGTTTGTCCGCGGGAAGATGCAGGGCCGCGTAGAGGCCGGAGCACCCGCTACCGACGATCAGAATATCTGTTTTCATTAGTTTATCCTTTCGTGAAACCATTGTATTTCTGGCGTTGATTCTTAAGAAATGTAACACAAAGAGAGCGGGGTGTCAAGACAGCTATATAGATATGCTGCAAAGGCTGGGAAATATGGGGATTTTCACTACAGAAAGCGTCAAAGATGTGATAGAATAGACCAGTATAAATCACTCTGACAGGCCACGGAGGTAAAAATGGATAAGAAAGAACTGCAGGCAGAGATCCTGCGGCTGAAAAAAGAAAAAGATATCTGCATTCTGGCTCACGCCTACCAGGATCACGAGCTGTGGGAAGTCGCCGACTACATGGGCGATTCCTTCGGCCTGTCCCTGCAGGCGGAGAAGGCGGAGCAGGAGAATGTGATCATGTGCGGGGTCCGGTTCATGGCGGAGACGGTCAAGACTCTGGCGCCCGGCAAGCGGGTCTGGATCGCCAACGAACGGGCGGGATGCCCCATGGCGGATCAGATGGACCGCCAGGACGTGCTCCGGCTGAGGGACCAGTATCCGGACTACACGGTCTGCGCCTACATCAATACGACAGCGGACCTGAAGCGGGCGGTGGACGTGGTCGTCACTTCATCCTCGGCTCTGAAGATCATCGGACAGCTGCCCGATGAGAAGATCCTCTTCATCCCGGACAGAAATCTGGGCGGCTGGATCGCCAAGCAGATGCCGGAGAAGACCTTCGCCTTCTTTGACGGCGGATGTCCCTCTCACATGCTGATCACGCCG
>CAMOZS010000223.1 GCA_946631075.1 uncultured Bacillota bacterium
CCCCGACGGGTCTTTGACCTGCAGGGTGAAGCCATTGCTGATCGAGTTCAGGATCCGGATGCTGACCTGCTGGGTCTCGCCGACCTGGTCTCCATTCTCATCGTAGACTGCCGCCAGAAGCTGGTGGGTCCCGTCGGGAGCATTCTTCGTATCCCAGGGTATGCTGTAGAAGGCATTCTCCCCATCGCATTCTGTTTCCGCGATGCAGTCCCCTTCATCCACCTGATCCAGGTAGAAGCAGAGCCGCTTGATGCCCATGGCCGGATTGATCTGGGCCGACAGGCTGATCTCTTCATAGACCTCCTGTCCCTCCTGAGGTTTCTTGATGGAAAGCGGCGTGCGGATGATCTCCCCGCCCAGCATTGCCGCGGCATCCACGATGCCCGCGCCGGTCTCGATGTCCTTGCCCGGATCTCCCACGTCCTGGCAGGTCTCGATCATCAGATCCGCGATATCAAAGCCGACCTCCTCCGGATGGGCCGCCTTGTACAGGGCCGCGACTCCGGCCGCGTGAGGCGTTGCCATGGAGGTCCCGCTCATGGTTTCGTAATATCCTTCCTCCTCGTTTCCGTAGACGATCTCCCCCCGGGCCATATCCTGCCTTGCGATGGCCGCCGGGACGGTGCTTACGATGTCCGATCCGGGAGCCGCCACGTCCAGGGTCTCTCCGAAGTTGGAGAAATAGGACCGGTCTCCTTCCGAGTCCACCGATCCCACGGAAAGGACCCCGTCATAGGAAGCCGGGTAGTTATATTGCACGTTGAAAGAATCATTTCCTGCCGCCGCGACGATCAGACAGCCTTTGTTCTGGGCGTACCGGACCGCCTCTTCCTCCATCTCGCTCTTACTGTAGGAGCCCAGGGACAGGTTGATGATGGATGCTCCCTGATCCGCCGCGTAATGCAGCCCCTCGATGATGTCGTAGGTGGATCCCCGCCCGGCGTCATTCAGGACTTTGACCGGCAGGATCTGCGCCTCTACGGCTCCGGCGATCCCGTTGATCCCCTGTCCGTTTTCGATCGTGGCTGCAATGATCCCCGCCACATGGGTCCCGTGGCCGTTATCGTCCTTTCCGTCATCCGCGTACTGGTTTCCGGCGGCGGTCTCCTGAACGATGGTCTTTCCCTGCAGGACCTTGTCCTTTAGATCAGGGTGGGTCCCGTCCACTCCGGTATCGATCACAGCGACCTTCACCGCTTTCGTTTCCGCGCTCTTCACCATCTCCCAGGCCTGGGGCGCCCGCACCATCTTATCCCCGTACTGCATATCGGTGACGTCGGTCCCGGTGATGGCCGCAGCCTCCGCTCCAAAGGCGACCACGGTCCGGTTCTGCTCGATGCCTGCGATCTCCGGATCTTCCTTCAGCTTATCCGGATCATCGGTCTTCACCAGCTCATAGCTGCCGTCCTTTTTCCTGACGATGTATTCGCCCTCGATGGGCTCTCCGCCGCCTGGGATCTGCTGCGGACGGACCGCGGTCCCCTCCGCTGTTTTCGCTGCACTTACTTCTGCCTGCAAAGGCTGGTCAGCCTCGTTTTGTCCCACGCAAAAGCTGGCCAGACCGGCGGCCAGGCATAGACAGGCAGTGATTGCTGCTGCAATCAGATATTGTTTTCTCATATAACCCTCTTCTCAAGCCAAGAAAAAAACACGGTCTCTGACCATGTTTGTCTCTCATTGCAATTAAAACACAGAATGCAACGCCTTTCCAAACACGGGAGATGCCTCCGTTTCCAGCAGGCACCCATTGGCCTCGGACCTGGCTTTCGCTGTACGGTCCTTTGGCTTCGGCTTATATGATTAGTCTTGCACATTATACACTATTTTTGAAATGACTTCTGTTCTTTTAGCAACAGAATCCGCTACTATCTTGCTCACTTTTCCAGTCCCGGCACCAGGCAGGCGGTCCTGCCCAGCTGGTCGATCCAAAGCAGATAGAGGTCGACCCCGTAGATCTGCCGCAGATTGTCCTCGGTGATGATCTGGCTGCTTTCCCCCTGGATGATCCTGCCGTCCCTTCCCACGATGGCCGCCCGGTCACCGAGCAGGAGGGCGTGGTCCGGATTGTGGGTAGTGATGATCACGGAAAATCCCTGGCCGGCCATCTGCCGGATCCGCTCCAGCACCCGGTGCTGGTTGCCGTAATCCAGGTGGGCCGTCGGCTCATCGAAGAGGACAGCCTTCGGCTTCTGGGCGATGGCCCGGGCGATCAGGACCTGCTGGCGCTCGCCCCCGCTGAGATCCCGGTAGGATCTGCCCGCAAGATCCGCGATCCCCATGCTCTCCAGAGCCTGCAGGGCCAGCTCCTCGTCCTCCTTCTTAGGCCGGGCGAACATGCCCATCTGGGGAGTCCTCCCCATCAGGACGAAATCCAGGACCCGGTAGTCAAAGGCCGGCGTATGGACCTGGGGGACGTAGCCGACGAGCCGGGCGATCTGCCGCTCGCTCATCTGGTCCAGCCTTTGCCCGCAGAGCCGGATGCTGCCGCTTACCGGCTTCAGCAGGCCGGCCATGCAGTTCAGCAAGGTGGTCTTGCCTGCCCCGTTTGGTCCCAGGATGCTGAGGATCTCGCCTTCCTTCAGAGTAAGGCCTGCCCCGTCAAGGACCTTCCTGCCTTTGGGGTCATATGAAAATGTCAGATCGTTCACTTCATAGATCATATCACTACCTCA
>CAMOZS010000224.1 GCA_946631075.1 uncultured Bacillota bacterium
CTGTCCGACCTGAACCCGGATACCGGCGTAGGCGAACCGACACCGGCCTTCACCTACTCCCTGTACCTGGCTGTTGTCAGCGTAGACATGAAGACAGGCAAGACGACCGTAGACAGATTCGTCGGCGTCGATGACGTCGGTGTCATCGGCAACCCGGTCTGCCTGGACGGACAGGCTTACGGCGGCATCGCCCACTCCATCGGCTACGCCCTGTATGAGGACTACGATGACGTCAAGAAGCAGAACAACCTGGCCGGCATGGGCATCGCGACAGCCAACATGCTGCCGGACAACATCGAGCTGATCCACATGTGCACGCCGAGAGACACCAACCCGTTCGGTTCCTCCGGCGGATCCGAGGCATTCCAGTCCGGAGACCACATGGCAGTCATCAACGCCATCAACAACGCGACAGGCGTAAGGATCCACGAACTGCCGGCACGGCCTGAGAAGGTCAAGGCAGGCATCGAGGCTCTGGCTGCGGGCAAGCCCAATCCGAACGTTCCGGAGAAATACTTCCTCGGCTCCGACTTCCAGGAGACCATGGAGGACATCCGCCTGAATCCGTGCATCACGGACGAACAGTAAGTCCCGCCCAAAGGCTGGGAAGGCTTGGAACAGGCTGAGAAAACGTGATAAAATGAGCGCAGGGAAGCCATCGACGGTTTCCCTGCGTTTGCAGTAGAAAGAAGGACAACATGCAAGTCGGAAGGTATCACAGACAGGAGATCTTTTATCCCATCGGTAAAGAGGGCCAGGAGAAACTGAAGAAGGGCCGGGTCTGCGTCATCGGCATCGGAGCCCTGGGCGGCTCGGCAGCAGCCATGCTGGCCCAGGCAGGCGTTGGATTCATCCGCCTGATCGACCGGGACATCGTAGAGCTCACCAACCTGCAGCGGCAGATGCTCTTCACCGAGAAGGATGTGGAGGACCAGGTGCCCAAGGCGGAGGCTGCCCGGGAGCGTCTGTCTCAGATGAACTCGGAAGTGGAGCTGGAGGCCATGATCGTTGACGTCAATCCCTATAACGTGGAGAAGCTGATCACGGACGTGGATGTGGTCGTGGACGGACTGGACAATCTGGAGACCAGGTACCTGCTCAACGAGGCCTGCCACAAGCACGGGATCAGATACGTCTACGGGGGCGTGGTCGGAAGCGGCGGCATGGTGATGAACGTCCTGCCGGGAGAGGGGCCCTGTCTGGAATGCCTGCTGGGGCCCCTTCCCGAGGAAGGAAGCTACGACACCTGCGATACCGTCGGGGTCATCAGTCCCATCACCAACATCGTGGCCTCCTATGAAGCGGCTGAGGCCATGAAGATCCTGATCGGATCGGAGTCCCTCCTCCATCAGGCCATCTCAGTGGACGCCTGGGACAGCTACACCGAGTTCTTCGATGTAGACCAGGATCCGGACTGTCCGGTCTGCGGCAAGGGACGGTATGACCGGCTGGAGAGGAGGCAGAAGACCTATACTGCATCCCTCTGCGGCCATGACGCCTACCAGATCACCCCGGAGGATGACGGATCATTCAATTACGATGCGGTGGTGGCGGCTCTGGAAGGGGAAGGAACCGTCGAGAAGAAAAAATTCTTCACTACATTCGTCAATGAGGAGGCAGATCTTAAACTTTTCCCCGACGGACGTGCTATAATCAATCATGTAACAAGCGGCGAAGCGGCGCAGGCAGTGTTTGCCAGGTATATCGACAGATAAGGAGCCATTCAGATGAAAATCAAAATACTGTTCAACGGCCCCGTCCGTCAGCTCAACGGCTGGAAGAACGTGGCCAATATCGAACTTCCCGACGGATCCACAGGCTATGACCTGTGCGACCATTTCAACATCGTGCCGGGCAAGACCAGGCTTTACGGTTTCCTGATCCGGGACGGGAAGAAGATCAAAGAAGAAGAAGAACTGCACGATGGAGACACCATCAAAGTAAACGGCAAGACCTCCGGAGGTTGAGAGACCTAACCCGATTTCGCGGGCGAAATCGTCGGTAGGTCCTCTGCCGGCAATTCATATGTGAGGGTAAGGGTGCTGCCGCATCAGATCGATCTGGTGCGGCGGTTTTTGTTTTCTGTTTGTGTGTGAGGTGAAAATGGCTGGGTTTCATCGAACAACTCCCATCTCGAGGTGATTTCGATGAGAGCGAGAAAAAAATCACAAGCTGCCGGAGAAGTGAAGACGCGGACCCGACGCAACCGACCCAAACGAAAAACAGAAAGAGACCGCGTTCACAAACGCGGTCTCCGGTGTCTTCGGAAATATGATCTTATTTGCGGATCTTGTCTCTGTAGCTCAGATACTGATCTGCCTGACCCGGCTTCCAGCGGACGCCCTCTGCGCCCAGCTCGCCGAATTCGATGTCTTCCGGCTTGGTCGGCTGCATCGGGTTGTCCTTGATCTGCTTGACCGCATCGTAGAGGTCGGAACCGAGGAAGTATTTCTCCGGCTTGTTGGGGTTGGGCTTGCCTTCAGCCTTAGCCTTGATACCAGCCAGGATCTTCTCCTTGGTCGCCGGCAGCTCGTAGATACGAACGCCTACCGCGTTGTTGATCGCGTTGATGACGGCCATGTGATCGGAGGACTGGAATGCCTCGGAAGCTCCGGAGGAACCGAACGGTCCACGAGGAT
>CAMOZS010000225.1 GCA_946631075.1 uncultured Bacillota bacterium
TGTGGACCGGTCCCATGTTGTCCGAGATGGCCTCCCCCGCCTTGCGGCCGTCCAGAGAAGCATTGGTGTTCAGTCCCATTCCCACGTTGGCGCTGACCGAGTAGACTCCCGGGGTGAACTCCCCGCCCCGGATGGTCGGCCGTCCGGACAGGTTCCTGCAGTAGCACTCGAACATGAAGCGGAACAGTTCATCTGCGTAGTCGTCATCGTTGCCGTAGTGGTGGACCTTGGAGCTGTTGACCAGGGCGTAGAGGACCTCATGGCCTTTCCAGTTATCCTTCAGGGCCTGCAAAAGCTGGGCTCCCGTGTATTTCTTCTCATCGAATACCAGCTGTTTGATCACGGCCAGGCTGTCTGCGCAGGTGGCAAGTCCCGACGCCTGGGGCCCGATCCCGTTGTAGAGGGTCCCGCCGGCCGTCACATCCACTCCCTTTTCCAGGCAGCCCTCGAAAAAGGCCGAAAGATAAGGCAAGGGCTTCCGTTCTCTGTGGGCCCGGTCCACGATGTTCATGGTCGCGCACATCTGATCCGCCCAGTAGTCGAACTGCCTGTCCACGCTCTCCAGCACTTCGTCAAAAGTCTGATAGGTCTCCAGGCTCCCGGTATCCGGTCCCAGATGGCCGCCGGTGGCGCCGCACTTATCCCAGCGGGGGCAGTGGGGTCCGCAGTCCAGACACCGTCCCCCGTTCAGGACCATCTCCATGAACTTGACCGTGTTGATATATGAAGCGTCGTGCCAGCCGTACTCCCTGTAGGGCAGGTTGGGCTCCACGCATCCGACGACGGCGTAGTCTCTTGCCTCTTCCAAAGTCTGGCCCTTGCGCATCTGCGCCTTGATGGTGGGAGCATCGTTAAAGATCTTGGGGTGGCCGTAGCCTGCCCGGATGCACTCGGCGGTCTTGACCTTGAGCTCGTAGGGCGTATTCTCATGCATCCTGACCAGAAGCCATGGACACATCATCCTGGTATGGACGGAAGCGTCCAGCATCATCATGGTCAGATCATTGGTGACGTCATTTCCTTCCCTGTCCACGCCGCCGATGGTCAGGCACTCGCCGCCGAAGCCTCTGCCCTGACGGACCCTGGCGGTCCCGCCGTCACGGATCTTGCAGGGGTTGTTCATCTTGACGAAGGTGACTTCCAGCAGTTCCTGGGCGAATTCCTTGCTGATGGCCCCGGACTTCATATCGGCCTCATAGTAGGGATAGAGCCACTGGTCCATCCGGCCGTAGGAAATGGAATGGCCGTTGGATTCGATCTGGGTCAGGGTGGTGGCGAAATTGAAGAGCTGGAGGGCCTGCCAGAAGCTTCTGGCGGGGCCTCCGGCGATCTGCCGGCAGTTTGCCGCCATCTGGACCAGCTCCTGCTTTCTCTTCTCATCCTTTTCGGTGAAGCTCTTTTCCTCTGCCAGAGAAGCGTAGCGCCCCACATACATTTTGGCCGCTTCATGAGCTATGATCACCGCCCGGTAGAAGTCCCTCTTTTCCGCGTAATCCGCGTCCTTCTTGGTCAGCCGGGCAAGGCCTGCCTTTGCTTCTTCGATCATCCCGTCGAAACCGACGCGGAGGATCTTCTCGTAGTTCATGACCAGATGGCCGACCCCGCCGTAATGGTAGAGGTTGGTCTGGAAGATCTTCTTGCCGGATTGGGACCCTTTGAGCATCTCATCATCCAGACGGGCGTCCACATAGTCGTCCACAGCCTTTCCCTGCCAGTATCCGCAGAGCTCGATGAACTTCTCCCTGTCCTCGTCGGATACGAAATAGAACTGATCGTGCTCCCGCTCCTCGAAGGGCTCATAGAGAGCCTCGTGGAGCATCCAGTTGACGGAAAACTCCGGATATTGGGGAGAAGCCTTGGCCGGGGCGGCGATCTCGCCCAGGATCAGATCATCGTCATAGATGTACAGGGTGGCCTTTTCCAGGATCTTCTGAAAGGCCAGGGAGCACCGGATCTTGACGGGAGCATCCTCGTGCTCCCGGTAGGCGTCCGTCACGTTCTGAAAGCGCTCGATATCGATGTTAAAGGGCCGGTCCAGAAAGACCTGACGCAGGCGATTGACCCTGGGATAGGGTGACCAGTCTTCGTGTCCCGTCACGTATCCCAGGCTGTAGGTCTGATCTATGGCGTCGCAGCCGCAGGCCGCGGTATGGGTTTCCTTGCTCGGTTTGTTTGTCATTGCTCTTCTCTTTTATTCCTTTTCTCTTGTCCCGACCAGGGTATGGATCCCCCGGCTATTGAAGTATTCCGCGAAGCGGTCGATCTTTCGCTGGAAATAGTCGCGGCGAAAGCGCAGGCTTTTCATTTCATAGGGCATGCCCAGGGAGGCGTACTTCTCCTCGCCAAGCCGCATGAAACTGAGCAGCTGCAGGGTCCGGACCCTTCCCTTCATTTCCTTCAGGAGAAAGTCCGCCGTCTGCTCCATATTATCCTGGCTGTCGTTGATCCCGGGGATGACCGGGATCCGCAGGATCAGTTCCAGTCCCGGGATATCCGACAGCCTCTTCAGGTTGTCCAGGATCCGGCGGTTTCCTGCCCCGGTCCACTCCCGGTGCTTGTCCGGATCCATCATCTTCAGGTCGGCGATCCACAGG
>CAMOZS010000226.1 GCA_946631075.1 uncultured Bacillota bacterium
CTGTCCCCGGCGGGGTTCCGCCCATGGCGTCCGGATTCATGACCTTAGGCAGCTGCATCCCCAGCATGACGAAGATCACGCCGTTGATCAGGAAGATGATCACTTCCCAGAAGCTGCCTGACACCATCTCCTGCCGGGCCCGCTCCGGGGAATTCAGGCGCAGCACCTTTTCCTGCATGACGATCCCCGCGGCAACTACTGCCAGGATCCCGCTGACATGGATCTCCTCGGCCACCATGAAGAAGAGAAATGGGGTCAGGACCTCGTACATGACATGGATGATGGTGTTGACGTATCCCCGGCGGCGAAGCCTGCCCATGATCACCCGCAGGATGAATCCCATGACGATCCCGGCGGCTATCCCGCCGAAGAAGAGGACCGAGAAAGATCCCGCTGCTCCAGCAACGGAGAATGCTCCCGTTACCGCCGCCGCGATGGCGAACTGAAATGACACGACGCCGGAGGCATCATTGATCAGGGCCTCACCTGAAAGCAGGACAGACTGCCTCTTCGACAGGCTGATGGTCTGTCCCAGGGCCGCTACCGCAGCCGCGTCCGTCGGTCCCAGGGCCGCCGCGCAAGCAAAGGCTGCGGCAAGCGGGATGGAGGGAATGATCCAGTTCAGAATGAAGCCTGCCGCCAGGACGCTGGCGATGACCAGGGCTATGGCCATGGACAGGATGGACCACTTGTTTCGCCACAGCTGCAGCCGGTCCGATTCCTGGGCCTCACGGAACAGAAGAGGCGCGATGAAAAGCAGGAGAAAAAGTTCCGCGTCGATGTGGACCTGCGCCAGACGCGGCATGATGATGGCTGCAATGAATCCCACGGCGATCTGCAGAAGGGGCAGAGACATCCGGGAGATCACCTGGTCCAGAACAGAGGATACCGCCACACATCCCAGAAGCAATAATACAAGCTCAAATAATTCCATGATGCTTCTCTCTTTCTTTTGCCTGTTTCAGTCCAGCCTTTGGGTAACGATCCATGCCAGGATGATGGCGCTGATGCCGCCGGCCAGCTTGGCGATGACGATAGACGCTGCCATCTCAGGCGCGTAGCCCGCAATGAAGCCCAGGTGGTCACCGAACACGAAAGCTCCCGATACGCAGAAGGCCGCCGATATGATCCTGCCCCGCTCATTCATGTTCCCCATCATGCTGAAGATGGGAATGGCGTTGGCCAGGGTCACCAGGAGGGCGCTGACCGAAGTCTCGTTGATCCCGATCTTCGCACCCGCCTTCTGCATGGGCCCGCGCAGGATCCTGGTGATGATCTCCACCAGAACGAATGCTCCGGCCAGGATCATGGCCACATCGCCGATGATCCCGAAGACCTCGCCCAGGGGCATGATGTTCTTAAAGGGTTTGATGGGTGTGAATTCCGCCAGCACGCCGATACAGGTCCCGGCCACGCTGATGCCCAGGATCACCTTGCCGAACACGATAAAGATCCGGACTATGGTCCTCTCCCACTTCCAGAGGCAGATGATGATGACCAGAGACAGGAAGGCTACCGGCAGTATGTTGAGTCCGATGAAGCCGGCCGGGACCCCGGCGAAGAAACTTCCCAGGACTACTCCCAGAGGCACGGTGATGATCCCCAGCAGGACCCCCTTGGCCACATCCTTCTGATACTCTTTCTTTGTCAGACTCATGGCGACCGGGATGTTGAAGGTGATGGTCGCCCCCAGCATAGAGGAGGTGATCATCCCGACCGTATCGCCGTTCTGACTCTCGGCCAGCTGCCGCACCAGGGCAGCCCCTCCCGTATCCAGGTCCAGGACCATCCCGCCGAAGACTCCCGGGTCCGCCCCGATCAGTCCGAAGACCGGGCCGACCACAGGCCGAAGCAGGCTCCCCATCAGGGGCGCCAGCACAAGAAGACCCGCGGTGGAGATGACCAGGGTCCCCATGGCCATGATCCCGTCCTCGAATTTATTGCCCAGCCGGAGCCGGCTTCCCGTGATCTGGTCAGCCGCCCCCACCAGGACGAAAAATACCATGATGTAGATGATGATGCGATTGATATCCATGGTGACAGTGTACCACAAAAGCTGTTTTTTTTGCCGGGAAAGTGTATAATTATGTAACAGCAACTATCAGGCCACTGAATATGAAAGACTTTGATATCCGATCTTCATTAACGAGCCGTGTATTCCGGTTTGTCGTCCTGTCGTTCTTCATCTCCAATATCACTACGATACTGGGGGCGGTGATCGATGGTTTTGTTGTGGGCAATACCATGGATACGGCCACCATCGCGGTAGTCGGTTTCGTTTCACCGGTCGTGATCTTCTTTTCCATGGGGATCTTCGGGGGCATCACGGCGGGAAACATCCTTTCCGTACTGATCATCCCCATCTTCATCGCGTACATCAAGCGCAGGACCGGCTGCCGGGATCACCTTCTCCGAACAGGCATGGCAGTTCTGCAAAGACAAGGGCGTGTCCGACCGGATCGCTTTTTATACGGAACTGGCTGTTGAAGAAATGGCCAGCAATGTGATCACCCACGGATTTACGAAAGGTGACGTGCTCCCCCACCTACGCCTGACGGCGTAGAGGAGGGGGCTTCTCGTTC